>JAGPFT010000362.1 GCA_018056405.1 Anaerolineae bacterium | reverse complement strand
GGGGGAAGGGGGTTCCGCCTACACTGTACCCCTGATACTCCTGATTTGGTGCGTATTCGGCGGGGTAGGCGCGCCACCAGCCACGCCGGGACGAGCACGGCCAGCAGCGCGTTCAGCGCCGGCGACCCTGTGGCGAAGCCCAGCCAATGCGCCCACGCTTCCAGGCGCGGCCATAGCTCGTCGGAGCGGATCAGGCGGTCCGGACTGTTGCGCGTGTAGCCCAGGCTGAAGAAGCTGCGCGGCGCGCGGCCCAGGTCCCACAGCGCGAGCAGGGCCATTCCAGCCAGCAACGGCAGCGCGTAGCGCACCAGCCGCGCCAGCACATCACGCCCGCGCCAGGCAGGGAGGGCGGTGCGCGCCAGGCCGAGCGCGACGATCAGCGGCACGGCCCACAGCGCGGTCGTCTTGGCGGCGAAGGCGAGGGCGGTCGCGCCGCCGGCCCATCGCCAACGGTCGCGGGCGGCCAGCAGCGCGGCGAGCAGCACCCAGAACGTCGCCTGCCCGTCGGTGAAGGCCGTTGGCGTGAAGGCCAGCAGGTACGGCGAGAGCGCGCACAGCAGCGCCGCCAGCAGGCTCACCGCCCGGTCGCGGTAGAGCGTTTGCGCCAGCCGGTAGACCAGGGCCACGCTCAGCCCGCTGAACAGGACATTGGGCAGGCGGGCAGCGAATTCGGTCGGACCGAGCAAGCGGAAGCTCAGGGCAGTAACGTAGAGGGTGAGCGGGGGCTTGTCCAGGTCAGTCGTGCGCAGCAGCCAGTCTCCGTCGTGGCTGACCAGCCGGGCCTGGGCCGCGAAGAGCGCTTCGTCCGGGTGGAAGCGGGCGTCAATGCCCAGGGTGAAGAGGCGCAGCGTCAGCCCCAGGAACAGGACGAGCGCCGGCAGGGTGAGCGGCGCTCGCCGGCCGCGCCGGGCATGGGTCAGTCCGTGAAGCGGTACAGGATCAGCGTCCACAGGGCGATGACGCCGTCTTTCCAGGAGATTTTCTTGCCTTCTTCCCATTCGCGCCCATTGTACGAGATGGGCACCTCGTAGATACGATAACCGCGCTTGAGAATCTTGGCCGTCACTTCCGGCTCGAAGTCGAAGCGGCGCGAGCGCAGCGGGATGTCGCGGATGATCTCAGCGCGGAAGACCTTGTAGCACGTCTCCATGTCGCTGAGGATGGCGTTGTAGAGCAGGTTGGTGACGAAGGTCAGGGTGCGGTTGGCGACCATGTTCCAGAAGAACATCGCCTTGCGTGGGCCGCCCAGGAAGCGCGAGCCATAGACGACCTTGACGATCCCTTCTTCGATGGGGCGCAGCAGCACGGGGTACTCGCGCGGGTCGTATTCCAGGTCAGCGTCCTGGATCAGGAAAACCTCGCCCGTCGCGTTCTTGAAGCCGGTGCGCACGGCGGCACCTTTGCCCATGTTGCGCTCGTGGTGGATGATCTTGAGGTCATCGCCCGGCTCGATCTGGTCGAGCACGTCGCGCGTGCCGTCGGTCGAGCCGTCATCCACGACGACGATCTCGTGAGCAAGCCCCACCGCGCGCACGCGGCGAACGATCTCGGCGACGGTGTTCACTTCGTTGTAGCAGGGGATGATGACGGATAGCTTGAGGCTCACGATGGTCTCCTTGTTAGGCTCGCCCTGCGCGCCGCGATTATAGCTGGCGTGGCGGAGTGGATCAACCGTGTATCAGTTCGAGGTGCGCGCAAAGGTTGTCAGTGACCCGCTTGACGCCGAGCGGGATGAGGTCCCGTAGGGGCGTATGGCCATACGCCCCTACGGGGGCGCAGCAGAGCAACGCCCCTACCTGACGGGTTTTGCACGCACCCTGGCCCGGTGATTTCTCCGGCGAGTGGATGTCACTGCTCCCAACTTCGGAATCTGCGCAGACTTCCGCAGTCTCGCTGAGCAGTTCCCCCCCACTTGGCGTAAGCCGGGCAGCGGGGTAAGCTATGCGCGCGCGGCATCCTGGCAGCATCCGGGATGCTAGCGCAGCCCGTGCCGTTTGCGGAGGCAGCCCGGTGACCGATTTCCCTACTCTGACCCTACGTGGCCTGCGCGCCGACGACTGGCTGCCGCTGCAGGCGATCTTCGCGGACGAGGCCGTGCTGCGCGACACGCTCGAAGTGCCCTATGCCGGCGAAGAGCCGTTCCGCGAGCGCCTGACCAGCCCGCCTGCTGGCACGCATACGCTCATTGCCGAGCTGATGCTCCCCAGCGGGCGCGAACGGGTGGTCGGCCTGGCCTGGCTGCGCGTGATGGTTCCCCCTCGCCGGCGGCACACGGCAACCCTGCAGATCGTCGTCCACGCAGACTATGGCGCGGGTGAGATCGAAGAGGCGATTCTGCGCGCGGCGCTCGACCTGTCCGACAACTGGCTGGCCCTGCGCCGCGTCGAGGTGCGGCTCTTCGCCGGCGACGAGGCTCGCGCAGAGATGCTCGCCCGGCACGGTTTCGTCCGCGAGGCGGTGATGCGCCGCTACGCCGTGCGCGCCGGGGAGTACGTGGATGGCTGGCTGATGGCCCGGCTGCGACCCGCCAGCGCGCAGGCTCCGGCGACGGGGGAGGGGAGCGCATGACGCGCAAAGTCACCCGGCTGGACATCCTGGTGCGCGGCATCGAGGCCGACGACTGGGAGGACATTGCTGCCATCCGCGAGAGCGGGGACGTCGTCTTTCACACGCTCCAGCTTCCCTACGGCTCCCGCGACAAAATCCGCGACCGTCTGGAGAACCCGCCCGCCGACATGCTGGGATTGGTGGCAGTGGTCGGCGGGATCGTGGTCGGGCAGCTTGGGCTGCATCTCTACGCAGGCCGGCGTGCGCACGCCGCTGGGTTGGGCATGATGGTGCACGGCGACTACCAGCATCGCGGCGTGGGCACGGCGCTGATGGAGGCGGCGGTGGAACTCGCCGAGCGTTGGATGGGCATCACCCGGCTGGAGCTGGAAGTGTATACCGACAATGCTCCCGCAATCGCGCTGTACAGGAAGTTCGGCTTCGAGGTCGAAGGCACGCTGCACGAGTACGCCCTGCGCGACGGGCAGTATGTGGACGCCTACCTGATGGCCCGCGTGCGCGAATGACGCTTCTCCCGCGAAAGAGCAGGCGCGGCGTATGAGCGCGCACCATCCCTCGAACCTGGCCGCAGCGCGCGGCGAGCCGAGCTACGTCTGGCGTGATGGCCAGGAGCGCCGTCTGCGCATGATCGGCCACTGGGCGAAGCTACCCGGCGCGCGGGTGCTGGAAGCGGGCTGCGGCGTCGGCGCGTACAGCAGCCAGATTCGCCGCCGCTATTCGCTCTTCGTGGAGGCCTTTGACCTGGAAATTGAGCGGGTGCGCGAGGCGCGCGCCGATACCCCGCACGCGCTCGTCGCTGCCGCCGAAAATCTGCCCTACCGCCCCAACCTGTTCGACATCATCCTCTCCAACGAGGTGATCGAGCACGTGGCCGACGACCGCCAGGCGGTAGCCGAGATGGTGCGCGTGCTCAAACCCGGCGGGCGGATTGTGCTCTTCTGCCCCAACCGCGGGTATCCGGTCGAGCAGCACGGGCACTTCTGGCGCGGCGAATACCACTTCGGCAACACGCCGCTGATCAACTACTTGCCAGATCGCTGGCGCAACCGGCTGGCCCCGCACGTGCGCACCTACACGGCGCGCGGCGTGCGCCGCCTGTTCGACGGGCTGCCGGTGCGCATTGTCCATCATGGGCGCATCTTCGGCGGCTACGACAACATCATCTACCGCTACCCGCACCTGGGCCGCTGGCTGCGCGACACGCTCTACCTGTTGGAGCGCACCCCTCTGCGCGTGCTGGCCCTGTCGCACCTGCTGGTTGTCGAGAAGACAGGGTGAGGGATTTCGGATTTCGGATTGCGAATTGCGAATTGGAAAATCCCTTCTCCGCACGCGGTGCGGGGCCGGACAGCAACGTAAGAAGCATGGAGGTAGCGCGGTTAACCTCACCCCCTGGCCTCGCTGCGCTCGGCCTTTCCCCCTCTCCGTAAACGGAGAGGGGGCGGCGAGGCGCACCAGCGCCGAGCGGGGGTGAGGTAAAGTGAAGAGCCGCCCCAGACTGTAGGCC
>JAGPFT010000360.1 GCA_018056405.1 Anaerolineae bacterium | reverse complement strand
CTCGATGAGGCGCTGCGCGACCGCATCCAGTTTGTCCCGATTCGTGCGCAGCACGTGGAGCGCCTGCTCATAGGCTTCGGAGACAATGGCGTGCACTTCCTGGTCAATCTGCTCGGCGATGCTCTCGCTGTAGTCGCGCTGCTCGCCAATCTCGCGCCCCAGGAAGACAAGCTCTTCCTTCTGCCCGAACACGCGCGGGCCGAGCTTGCGGCTCATGCCCCAGCGCGTCACCATGGTGCGCGCGATATGCGTCACGTTTTCCAGATCGCTCGACGCCCCGTTGGTAATGTCGCCGAAGACAATATCCTCGGCGGCACGCCCGCCCAGCGCTCCAGTGATCTGGTCAATATAGCGTTGGGTAGTGCCCAGCATGGAGTCGTTCTCTGGCATCACCCAGGTGACGCCGCCAGACATACCGCGCGCGACGATGGTCACTTTGCGCACGGGATCGCTGTTAGGAGTCAGGTGGAAGACCACCGCGTGCCCGGCCTCGTGGTAGGCGATCAGCCGCTTCTCTTCCTCAGTGATAATGCGGCTACGTCGCTCCGGCCCCAGGACAACGCGCTCGACCGCTTCTTCGAAGTCGCGCATACTGATGCTCTTCTTGTTCTTGCGCGCGGCGACGATAGCCGCCTCGTTAACCAGGTTCTCCAGGTCGGCCCCCACAAAGCCCGGCGTAGACTTGGCCAGCGTGCTCAGCTCTACATCGGACGCCAGCGGCTTGCCGCGCGTGTGAACCTTCAGAATTGCCTCGCGCCCGCGCATGTCAGGCCGGTCGAGCACTACGCGCCGGTCGAAACGCCCTGGGCGCATGAGTGCCGGGTCGAGGATGTCGGGACGGTTGGTGGCGGCCATGATGATCACATTGGTATCTGTGTCGAAGCCGTCCATTTCCACCAGAATCTGGTTGAGTGTTTGCTCGCGCTCGTCATGGCTACCGCCCAGCCCCGCGCCGCGATGCCGCCCAACCGCGTCAATCTCGTCTACGAAGACGATGCACGGGCTGTGACGCTTGGCCTGGTCGAACAGGTCGCGCACGCGGCTGGCACCCACGCCCACGAACATCTCAACGAACTCGGAGCCAGAGATGCTGAAGAAGGGCACGCCCGCTTCACCGCTGACGGCCTTCGCCAGCAGCGTCTTACCCGTGCCAGGGCTGCCCACCAACAGCACGCCCTTAGGGATGCGCGCGCCAAGCTGGATGAACCGCTCCGGGTCTTTCAGGAACTCGACGACTTCCTGAAGCTCCTCTTTTGCTTCATCGGCGCCAGCCACATCATCGAAAGTGACCGTCGGTTGATCGCCAGTGAACATGCGCGCCCGGCTCTTGCCAAACGAAAGCGCCTGGTTATTCGATCCCTGGGCCTGGCGCAGCATCAGGTACATGAAGCCGCCAATGAGCAGCAGCGGCAGAAACGTCCCGATCAGCCCGATCCAGTTGAACAGATTGCTCGGCTTGGTGAACTCAAAGTCAATCTGCTGCAGCATTTCAGGCGACGCACCGAGCGATTCCAGCACGGCAACCGGGTCCTCAGTGTTCGGGTTGAGCTGCACCTTGCGCGTGTCATTGTTGCGATAGGTGGCCGTGATCTCGCCCTCATCTGAGACCTCAATGGAGCGAACCAGCCCGTTATTGATGTCACGAGCAAGCTCGCTGGCGATCAGCTCCTTCGCGGTGGAGCTATTGCCGCGCACTCCAAAGACTATCGCAGCGATCGCTGCGATAATCAGGATATACACAAAGACATTCCGCGATCGGTTATTCACGCTAGGCCTCCAGCCCCACAACAGACATACCCATTACCATCCCCTTTGCCAAAGGACAGATGCCACACTCGATCCGAGGAATTTGCATGATTGCTAACTAGAATTATACAGGATCGAACAGCTAAAGGCCAGACGGTTAGGCGCATGGTGAATTAATGTTGCATAAGAAACGGCCCCTAGAAACAATTGCGCGCACCCTGAGCAGACGCGCCCCTCACCCGGCCCAGGCCTGGTAGACCGCTATCCACAATGGGATGAGCAGCATAACAGCAATGAGCGCAATGAAGGCCAGGACGAGCGTCACGAGGTCGAGCTGGGGTGGTTCCTCAATGGCCCGGTAGCGCGACTGGATCATAGAGTCGGGCGGCTGTGGCGCGGAGTACGCAGGGCGGGAGACAGACGCCATACCCTGCGCGGTAGCCGGACTGCGATGGACAGGCTCTGAGTAGATGTAGGTGGGAGCCTCAGAGCGGGGCGGGCCAGCGGGGGCAGGGATCGGCTGAGGGATGGCTGGTTCCAGGGCCGGAGCCAGGTTGTTGCTCTGAACAGGCGGCAGAGAGCCGGAAGGGGGCACTGTCGCCGCTGTGTCCGGGAAGGGAGCTTCGGCGCTAACCTCCGGCACCACGTCAGTGGTCACTTGTCCCCGCCGGCGATAGCTGACCAGGATGCGCCCAAACTGATCCGCCGTGCGGTAACGCGAGGTGGGTTCCTTCGCCAGCACCTTCATCAGAATGCGATCCAGGTGTTCCGGCACGTTGGGGTTGAACTCTGCAGCGCGGGGCGGCGTCTCACGGATATGCGCCATCGCCAATTCCTGCTGGTCGGTGCCCACGAAGGGGAGCCGTCCGGTGAGCATCTCAAACAGCACGATACCGATGGCGTACACATCCGAGGCGGGGGTGGGCGCTTCGCCCTGAGCCTGTTCGGGTGAGAAGTAGTGCGGGCTGCCCCACACTACGCGCTGTCGCTCGCGGTCGCGCGGCTTGGTCGCCGTCAGCGCCTGGGCGATGCCGAAGTCGGTGACCTTCACATTGTCGTTTTCCGTCACCAGGACATTCTGCGGCTTCACGTCCGCATGAACCAGCCCGGCGCGGTGGGCGTAGCCCACGCCGGCGCAGATCTTGATGGCGATACTCAGCGCCCGATCAATGGAGAAGGGAGCGCCGGCGCGGATCAGACGCTTCAGGTCTTCGCCGTCCACATACTCCATGACGATGTAATGGGTATTCCCGTCCTGGCCCACGTCGTGGACGGTGACAATGTTGGGATGCGACAGGTTGGCGACGTTGCGCGCTTCCTGGCGGAACCGCTTGAGGAACTCCGGGTCGCTGGTCAGGCTGGGGCGCAATATCTTGACCGCCACCGTGCGGCCCAGCGCGAGATCGGTGGCCTTGTAGATGACGGCCATGCCGCCTGACCCTTGCTGGGCCAGCAACCGGTACCGCCCATTCAGAAGCGTTTCTTGCGAGGACATCCGTCGCCCATTCTCTGGCTCTGCATAACCCGGACGCTGTTTGGGTACGTCTTAATAATGCTCGGTCTCTGGCGATAATGCAAGTACTTTTCTCATTCCGGCACACGAGGTAGAGACCATTTGAAAAGTTTTTCCCCCGTCCCAAACCCCTCCCCCACAAGGGGGAAAGGGCGGACAGGCGTTGAGATCGGCTGATAGTCTGGGGCAGGCCTTCACTTGACCTCACCTCCGCTCGGCGCTGGCGTGCCTCACTTCCCCCTCTCCGTCAACGGAGAGGGAGAAAGGCCGAGCATAGCGAGGCCAGGGGGTGAGGTTGATCGGTCGCTCTCTCAATGCTTCTCACGCTGCTGTCCGCCCCTGAACTGTTTGTAGGGGCGGGTTTGCAAACCTGCCCCTACACGTGCAGGCGCTCGAACGCCAGACTTCCGAAGTTTCCGAAAACTTCGGAAGTCTGTTCCAGACCAAGCGCAGCAAGGCTGGGGGTGAGGTCAATGCCCCCGTGCCAAGCGATTCGCTGACAACCTTTGCATGCACCCCTGGCGACAGGCTGTTCGTGCACCCAGTACTTTTCATTCCGGGGACGTGGGTTAGTTGGGAGGCGAAGCAACATCTATAATCTGCTCTGCATCCTACGATCATGCCGTATCCATCTCGTTTGCGGGGCTGGCAAGGCCGAGCACAAGGGGGTGCGTGCAAAACCTGTCAGGCACCAGGGTCGCGCTCCTTAGCCTCACCCCTGCTCGGCGCTGGCGCGCCTCGCCGCCCCCTCTCCACGTCGTGGAGAGGGGGCAAGCCAAGCGCAGCAAGGCTGGGGGTGAGGCTACTGTCAGCATCACACGTATCA
>JAGPFT010000361.1 GCA_018056405.1 Anaerolineae bacterium | reverse complement strand
TCTCAACCGGTCCATCCCAGAGCGCGCAGTGGTCGCAGAGAAAGCCTCAGAGCTTTTCCGACTTTCCCCTCCGCGCCCTCGTCATCTCAGCGGCTCAAGATCACTGCCCCAAAAAGCGAATGCACCCAAATCGCACTTGCCAATCGCCACTGCCCTCGCTATCATCACAGGGTTTGGGATCAGTGTTCTGGCCCGGTATCGGACCGGGTGCATCTGCCGGACGATCTGTCCGGTATGTCGCTGCCTGAGAGGAACTCCACTATGCGAGCGTATCGCCTCTGGATCGTCGTCATCCTGGCGGTCGCCGTGCTCTCTGTCTGGATGAGCCTGAGCGATCCGCACATTAACTTTCTGGGCATCAATCGAAAGGTGCAGGTCGTGCAGGGCCTCGATCTGCAAGGCGGCTCGCGCGTGCTGCTCCAGGTATCGCCGGGCACTAAGTATGACGACGACACGGTTGAGCAGGCGGTTAAGAACGTCGAGCGCCGCGTCAATGGGCTGGGCGTGACCGAGGCTGTCGTGCAGCGCCAGGGCGAAGACCGGATCATCGTGGAGTTGCCCGGCGTGCGCGAGCAGGCGGTAGCGTTCGATTCGATCAAGTCTACGGGTCTGCTGGAGTTTGTGGACTTCTCGACGGTGACGGCGGATTTGCCCGAAGGTGCGTGCATCCTGACTACCGAACAGGTCAAGCTGACTGAAGCGCGTTTGCCGGAAGGGGCGACGCCGCCAGCATACACGGACTATACGTGCACCAGCGAGGACTCGCTGAACCCGACCGAAGAGCCGGCGCTGCTGCAAAACGGGCAGCCCTACAAAACGATCATGACCGGCGCAGGCCTGGCCGATGCCGCAGCGGCCACGCAAGGCTCCATTGGCACGCAGTGGATGGTCAACTTCGTGCTCCGTGAGAATGGCGACCGGGTAGACGATTTCGTGGAATATGTTGCCAATAACCCGAACCGTCCGATGGCCATTGTGCTGGACGGGCGTCTGCTGTCGTACCCCACCATCCAGTCTGGGCTTTCCGACGCGGCGCGGGCAGGGACAATGGACGGCGGTGTGATCACGGGGGCGTTCACGCGCGATGAGGCGCGAATTCTCGCCGCGCAGTTGAAATACGGTGCGCTGCCGGTTCCGCTGGACATCATCGCCTTTGACACGATTGGCCCCTCGCTGGGTGAAATCTCAGTAGAGCGCTCCATTCGGGCAGGTATCATCGGCGTGATCACCGTGCTGATCTTCATGCTGGTCTACTACCGGGTGCCAGGCATCGCCGCTGATCTGGCGCTGCTGCTGTTCGTTGCCATCAACTTCGCGCTCTACAAGTTCATCCCTGTCACCCTCAGCCTGCCGGCTATCGCTGGCTTCCTGATCTCCATTGGCACGGCGGTGGACGGCAACATCCTGATCTTTGAGCGCATGAAAGAAGAATTGCGTAGGGGGCGCACGGCGGATCGGGCGATTGAGGCGGGTTTCGAGCGGGCGTGGACTTCTATCCGCGACTCGAATATCTCGACGATCATCATCACGATCATCCTGTACTTCTTCGGCAACGCCTTCGGCGCTAGCTCGGTGCAGGGCTTTGCGATCACGCTGGGGATGGGCCTGGTGATCAACCTGTTCACGGCGGTGATTGCCACTCGTACCTTCCTGCATACTATTGTGCTGGTGGCCGGCGAACAACTGCGCGCCCGTCCCAGGCTGCTCGGCGTGTAAGGGAGACACCTATGTTCAACTTCGCAGAGCGACGTTACCTGTTCTTCCTGATCTCGGCGCTGATCATCATTCCGGGCGTGATCGCCATGGTGATCTCCACGCTGGAATATGGCAGCCCCGTGCGCCTGAGCATTGACTTTACCGGCGGCACCTTGATGGAACTCTCGCTGGTGGATAACGTCAGCGAGCAGATGGTGCGTGATACCCTGGAGGACTTTGGGCTTTCGGATTATGTCGTGCAGCGGCTCGATCCGATCCCCGCAGATTCCATCGCCGGGGCCTTCGATGAAGCGGGCAGCCGCTGGCAGCTTCGCTTCGAGGAGACAGAGCGCATTGACGAACTGAAGGCGTTCATGCGCGATCCATCCCGGCTGGGCGAGTTCTGGTCGCCCAAGTCGGTCGAGGAAGACCCGACTCGTGAGGCAGCGCTGACGACGAGCAGCGTTTCGGCGACGGTGGGCAAGGAAGTGACGCGGGCGGCATTCCTGGCGACGCTGGCGGTGGCGGTCATCGTGTTGGGCTTCATTGTCCTGGCGTTCCGGCGCGTCCCGCACTCATTCCGCTATGGGGCCTGCGCCATTGCCGCCATGTTCCATGATATTCTGGTCACGGTGGGCATCATGTCCATTCTGGGGCTGCTCTTCGGCTGGGAGGCCGATGCGCTGTTCCTGACCGCTGTGCTGACGGTGGTGGGCTATTCCGTGCAGGACTCGATTGTTGTTTTCGACCGTATCCGTGAGAATACCCCCAAATATCGCGGCGAGGAATACGAGGTGATTGTCAACCGTAGCGTGCTGGAAACGATACATCGTTCGTTGGCCACGCAGCTTAACGCGGTGTTCATCATGGTGGCCATTCTGCTCTTCGGCGGCGAGACGATCCGGCACTTCATTGCCATTATGTTGATCGGGCTGATGAGCGGCACGTACTCGTCCCTTTTCAACGCCGTGCCGCTACTGGTGTCGTGGGAGAAGGGCGAGATTCCTTTGGTGAATCGTGAGGCTCGGCGTCGCCGGCGCAGCGAGATGTCGGCGATGTAGCCAGCCGCCCGCCTGGTGGAGTACAGCGTGAGGACGCCTGTTCAGGCGTCCTCGTTTGTTGGGCGAAGCTGACCGCGTGGGCGAGGTTAGCTGAGCGCCGCTTTGAACTCGGCGATGGCCGCGATGTGATCGGCGATTGTCTCCAGCCCAGCCTTCATGGTATTGACGCAAATATGCGTGGCGCCGAGCGCCCCCCAGCCGGCGAGATAGGCATCCCAGGTGGGGCGAGGCTGGCGCGCCAGGGTGACACGCACATCAAGGCCGAACTGCGCCGGATCGCGTCTCTCGGCGGCCAGATACTCTCGCAGTCGCGCGACCTGGGGCGCACCCTGTTCGGGGCTGAGGCCGGATGGCATCCAGCCCGCGCCGAAGCGAGCCATACGCCGCAGGACGGGATCGGCGGCTCCGCCGAACCACAGTGGAATCGGGCGCTGGACGGGCAGGGGATTGATCCCCAGGCGGTGGACGGTGTGATAGGCTCCCTCGAAGGTCACGAGCGGCTCCGTCCATAGGGCGCGCAGCAGGGCGATCTGTTCGTCCATGCGCTTGCCGCGCGTGGCGAAGTCGTAGCCGACGCCGCGCATCTCGGCCTCGTTCCAGCCGACGCCCACTCCCAGGCGCAGCCGCCCGCCAGAGAGGATGTCCACTTCGGCAGCCTGCTTGGCGACCAGGGCAGTGTTGCGCTGCGGCAGGATGAGGATGCCGGTGGCGAATTCGAGGTGCTCGGTGAGCGCAGCCAGATAGCCAAACAGCACCAACGGCTCGTGGAACTGGTCGCGGAAGGTGTAGGCGAAGCGCCGCCCGTCCGGGTAGTCTGCCGGATCAGCGCCGAGGACGTGTTCGTAAGCGAGCAGGTAGTCGTAGCCCAACCCTTCGGCGGCCTGAACAAAGTCTCGAATTGCCAATGGGTCGGTGCCGATCTCAGTCTGGGGAAAGACAACACCTAGCTTCATCGGGAGTGCTCCTGGCTGGGGATGATAGGGGGCTTCACGTGCGCCCAAACAGACGGGTCAGCTCGCCAGCGCTGATGTGCAGCATGGTTGGGCGTCCGTGCGGGCAGGTGTGCGGCGACTCGCAGCGTTCCAACTGCTGGATGAGCGTCTGCATCTCGGCGAAGCTGAGCAGTTGGCCCGCTTTCACGGCTGCGGCTTTGCACACGCGGCGGATCAGGCGTGCTTCCAGATCGGCCTCGCCGGGCAACGTACCGGATTCCAGGTCTTCGACCAGGCCGCGCAGCACTTCGGCGGGGTCGCGCCCGGCGAGCAAGGCGGGCACAGCGCGCACGCGGAAGGTACCACCACCAAAGGGTTCCAGGACGAAGCCGAGGGC
>JAGPFT010000359.1 GCA_018056405.1 Anaerolineae bacterium | reverse complement strand
GCCCTACCGCACTTCCCGCCCGCCTACCGGGCGATGGTTCGCGCCGCCCTGGAGTCGCCAGACGAGGCCGTGCTGGAGCCGGTCTACGCCGAGCCGGCCCTCACGCCCTACTACCCGCTGCTGCGCGCAGTGGTCGGGCACGCGCCGGTGATTCTGCCGGGGGCGATGGGTCTGGTGCCCAACGAGCGCGGCGAATTGCTGTGCACGCGGCGCACCGACGACGGGCTATGGCACCCGCCGAGCGGCTACGCCGACCTGGGCGAGACGACCACCGCCACCATCGTCCGCGAGGTGCGCGAAGAGACGGGGCTGAGCGTGGAGCCGCTGCGGGTGGTGGGCCTCTACAGCGAGACGCCGCTGATGTTGGCCCGCTTTCCCAACGGCGACCTGGTGCACAACCTCGGTCTGGCCATCGAGTGCCGCGTCAGCGGCGGAACGCTCCACGCGGATGGCGAAGAGGCCAGCGCTGTGGCCTTCAAGCCGGTCGAGGAACTGCTGGCTCAGCCGTTTGCGGACTTCACCGACACGCCGCAGATTCTGCGCGACTACCTGCGCCGTGAGACGTGGCCGGTGTTGCGCTGAGGCTCTTTACTTTTCCGACAGGCGGGGTATTGCGCTAACCTTTACCTCACCCCCGCTCGGCGCTGACGCACCTCGCCTCCCCCTCTCCGTTAACGGAGAGGGGGAAAAGCCGAGCGTAGCGAGGCCAGGGGGTGAGGTAAACCAGCGGCAGACAGGCGACTCGCTCGCCGCCTGATCTGCGTGAGCGCCACCGAATTCGCCCAGCGAGGGAATCGGTCAGCTATGGACTGGAGCAAAGAAGCAACCCTCACCCTGGAACGGCTGCTGCCGCGCGTGCTGCCCCTGCTGCCGGAAGGGGAGGCGCAGGACGAGTTCAGCGCGCGCCTGGCGCAGCACTTCCCGGCGGTCTTCCGCCTGCTGCACGCCCTTTACGGGGCGCGCTACGACTTCTTCTACCACCTGGAGCAGATTCTGCTGGAGGCGGCCCGCCTGTACGCGGAGCGCCCCGCCGACCTCAAGGCGCTCGACCGGGCGCGCGAAGCCGATCCGCGCTGGTTCCACAGCGAGCAGATGGTCGGCGGCGTGTGCTATGCAGACCTGTTCGCCGGGAACCTGGCCGGCGTGCGCGCCAGGATTCCCTACTTCAAGGAACTGGGCCTGACTTACCTGCACCTGATGCCGCTCTTCCGCTGTCCCGCCGACAACAGCGACGGTGGCTATGCCATCAGCAGCTACCGCGAGGTAGACCCGCGCCTGGGCACGACCGCCGAGCTGCGCGACCTGGCCGCCGCCCTGCGCGCCGAGGGAATCAGCCTGGTGCTCGATTTCGTCTTCAACCACACGTCCGACGAGCACGATTGGGCGCTCAAGGCCCTGGCCGGCGACCCGACCTTCCAGGCGTACTACCTGATGTTCCCCGACCGGACGCTGCCCGACCAGTACGAGCGGCACCTGCGCGAAATCTTCCCGGAGCAAGCGCCGGGCAGCTTTACCTACCGCCCGGAAATAGATCGCTGGGTGTGGACGACCTTCCACAACTTCCAGTGGGACCTCAACTATGCCAATCCCGACGTGTTCCGGGCCATGCTCGGCGAGCTGCTCTTCATCGCCAACCTGGGCGTGGAAGTGTTGCGCCTGGATGCGGTGGCCTTCATCTGGAAGGAGATGGGCACGTCCTGCGAGGGGCTGCCCCAGGTGCACACTGTCATCCAGGCGTTCAATGCCCTGGCGCGCATCGTCGCCCCGGCGCTGCTCTTTAAGTCTGAGGCCATCGTTCACCCCGCCGAGGTCGCCCGCTACATCAGCCCCGGCGAAGCGCCGATCTCCTACAACCCGACGCTGATGGCCCTGCTGTGGGAATCGCTGGCGACGCGGAGCGTGGCCCTGCTGCATCACTCGATGCAGAAGCGCTTCGCCCTGCCGGAGGGCTGCACGTGGGTCAACTACGTGCGCTGCCACGACGACATCGGCTGGACGTTCGCCGACGAGGACGCCTGGGAACTGGGCATCAACGGCTTCGATCACCGTCAGTTCCTCAACGCTTTCTACACCGGCAGGTTTCCCGGCAGTTTCGCGCGTGGGGTGCCCTTCAACTACAACCCGCGCACGCAGGATATGCGCATCTCCGGCATGTGCGCGTCGCTGGCCGGGCTGGAGCACGCTCACGAGACAGGCAACGACCGCTACCGCGAGCTGGCCCTGCGCCGCATCGAACTGATCCACGCGGTGATTCTGAGCGCGGGCGGCATCCCACTGATCTACCTGGGCGACGAGATCGCCATGCTCAACGACTACGGCTACACTGACGACCCTAATAAGTCGGAGGACAGCCGTTGGGTGCACCGCCGCGCCTTCGACTGGGAGCGGGCCGCGCAGCGCGACGACCCCAGCACCGACGCCGGACGCATCTTCGGGACGCTGCGCGCGCTGATCGCCATCCGCCAGCGGACGCCCGCCCTGGCCAACGGTGACACGCGCTTCTTCGACACGCACAACGGGCACGTGCTCGGCTATGTGCGCGGCGGGCGGGTGCTTGTCCTGGCCAACTTCTCCGAGGAGGAGCAGTCCGTCCGGCTGGGCTGGACGCCGCCAGAGCCAACCGATCTGATCACCGGCACGACCTACCCGCGCCACAAGCCGTTGACGTTGGATGCCTACCAGTTCGTCTGGCTGGCGGCGGGGGCGAGTGCTGACGAGGCAGAAAGTACAAGGGACGAGCCATGACTGAGGACAACTTCGACATCAACGAGTTCGTGGATGGAGAAAATTGGGACGACGAGGAGGCGGTTGATTACTATATTGAGCACTTGATGGAACTCTTTGCTGACTCTCCCGAAGCGCAGGCACTGAGAGAGCCGGACGGTTTTTTCAGCCTCTTCTGGGTTGACTCGTTCCTCGATTATTCCCTGGTTGAAGTGGGAATTTCTCCACCGGAGATGACCGAGAACGATCTGCGCGAAGTTCTCTTCGAGTTGTTCCCGCGCAAGGTGTCCACACCGGAAGGTTTTGACGGGGAGAAGGTCGTGCAAGCGTTGTGCGCCTTCTGGAGCTTCCTCAAGCGCGAGTTTGGCCTCCCCAACGCGGATACCTGCCTGCGAGTGCTGGACGACAGAACTGCCAGGCGTATGGATAAGGAAATGAACGACCCGTCCAACTTTGGCATGGCCAAGACAATGGTCATGATGGGCGCGGCGCGCGGGTTTGACATGACCAAGCAAGAGGATGTTGACCGGTGGACGGCGATCTACAACGAGGAGATTGCCAGAAGTATGGGGGCACCCCCTGGGATTGGGACGCCCTTCCCCTTGCCAGACGAGGATGAGCTTCCAGCCAGCACCGGGCGTAGCTATACGCACCGGAAACCCGGCAAAGAGCGGCGCAAGCACAAGCTCGCCAAGATCAGCCGCAAGAAGAACCGCAGGAAGTGATGAAAGTCCTGGCCCTGGAAATCGAGACGCCGGGCAGCACGGCGGAGCAGTTCGGGCCGCACCTGAAAGCCGAAGCGCGGCGTGTCTGGGAGCTTTATCAGGTGCGTGCAAAACCTGTCAGGCAGTGTGGTTGTACTCCTTAGCCTCACCCCCAGCCTCGCGCGCGGTGCTGATCCTGGAATGCGCGGACGCCGACGAAGCGCGCGACGCTCTGGCGACGCTGCCGCTGGTGCGGGCCGGGCTGATCGCGTTCGAGATCATCGCCTTGCGGTCTTACCCCGGCCTGGCCCGCCTGTTCAGCGAGGAACCGTAGAGGCCGTTAGAAGTTCGCAGGAGTCCCCCCACCCCTGACCCCTCCCCCAGGCTGCGCGGAGGGAGGGGAACATTGTCCTGGTGACACCCCTTCTCTCATTTCGGGGGAAGGGGCCGGGGGATAGGGGCCAAAGCACCGCCAGAAAGTGCATAGTCCGCTCTAGCAAGGAGCAATCGCATGTCCCGTGAAGTGATCGCCACCCTCCATGCCCCTGCCGCAGTCGGGGCTTACTCGCAAGCCATCGCCGCCAACGGCTTCGTCTTCGTCTCCGGGCAGCTTGGCTTGCGACCAGAGACCAAGCAGTTCGCCGGCGACACCGTCGCCGCGCAGACCGAGCAGGCCCTGCTGAACAT
>JAGPFT010000008.1 GCA_018056405.1 Anaerolineae bacterium | reverse complement strand
CGGGCGCGCTCAGCGGAATACGTGTCGTGGCACAGCGCGGCGCGAACGCCCGGCACCTTGCAGGCGGTGATGGCCATGCCAATGCCCGTCCCGCAGATCAGAATGCCGCGATCAAAGCCTTCCTGGGCTACGGCCACTGCCACACGTTCGGCCACGTCGGGATAGTATTCCACACGGTTAGCGGCAGGCGCGCTCAGATCAACGATCTCAATCTCAGGGTGTGCCTGGCGAATGTAAGCGCTGACGACGGCCAGAAGCGCTTCACCGGCATCATCACTGCCCACAGCAATTCTCATGGGTGCGTCTCCTCCACCTCTCCTCGATGCGTAAGCTCATGAAACGTCCTCCGCGCCCTGCCGCCGCCCAGCAACGCGGCCATTAAGTGGGGCCGGCCAGGTCGAGCAAGGCCCTGGCCGTCAGGTCATCGGTGGCGAGCACCTTCATATAATGCCCGCGCAGCGCCCCCAGGATGGCCTCGACTTTCAACAGACCGTGAGCGATGGCGAACGACTGGGGAATATGCCGCAGGTCTTCCAGATCAATGCCAATGATGCGTTTGTTGATCTCAAACTCGTTGCAGCGCCCCTCAAGATCGAAGAACCGCCCGCACATTTCGCCGACGATGCCCTCCGAGCGCAGCTTGCTCAAATCGCTGCGCGACAGCAAGCCCGCGCGCAAGAAGCTGGAAGCCTCATCTTGCACCGTGCCGATGCCTGTGATCGCCACATCAACGGACCTGGCCCTGAGGATGGCCTCGCGAAAGGCCGATTCGTGCATCAACACCTCACGCGACTCCGGATACTCGACCAGGACGGGTGCGTGGAGATCGTAATGCCGCCCGCCCAACTTCTGAGCCACCATGCGGGCCAGGTCAGGGCTGTCAATGGCCAACGCCCCAACGCCGCCCAAAAGCTGGACGACATCAATGTTCTGGGCGTAATGATCGGGCAGAGCGCTCACCGCCGCGTGGACGCCCGTCCCCCAGGCGACGCCAATGGACGATCCCGGCGGCAGACCCTCGATGACCCGTCCGATACAGGTGGCCGCGAGTCGTCCGATGGCGCCGAGCAGGTTTTCGTTGGTTTGGTCGGGCGAGGTTTTCAGGACGTAGGCATCCTTCAGCCCGAAACGCTTGATAAGCTGCTGCTCCAGCTCGAAATCGCGCGGCGTGGGCACCCGAATCTGAATCTCGACGATCCCCTTCTGGTGAGCTTCCTTTAACAGTCGGGAGACCGTAGACGAGGAGACATCGAGGCGAGCGGCGATGTCACTCTGGCTAATATGGAGCTGGTAGTAGAGACTAGCCACGGTCGCCAGCAATTCGTCGCGTTGATACATGGGGAACCTGCCAGTAATGGATCGCCAGACTGCGATCCTAGGCTCATATCAGCATTCTTGGGCAATTATATCAGGTGCCACCGCCGTTCAGCAGCCTCAGTTTGAACTGGGTGCGTGCAAAGGTTATCAGTGATACGTGTGACGCTGGCAGTAGCCTCACCCCCGGCCTCGCTGCGCCTGGCTTGCCTCCTCTCCACGTCGTGGAGAGGGGGCGGCGAGGCGCACCAGCGTCGAGCAGGGGTGAGGCTAAGGAGCGCGACCCTGTTGCCTGACAGGTTTTGCACACACCCTTTGAACTCTCCTAATGCCATCTTGTCTGACCTCTTGTCTGACGCTGAGGCAGGGGGCATTCAGATTAGGAGGGCGCCTCCCTGCAGAGATGGGAAGAACGCAGAGACTGGTATATTCGTGGTTCTCCTCAAACTTCTCTGCGGTTCAGAGATCTCGCCCCGAAACCCAGGCGCACCCTGACATCCATGACATCTACCCCGCCTCTATGAGAAATCTATCATCCTTCGCAAGAACTGTCAAGCAAGGCGGTGCCGGGCTGCCTGCCTTGAAGGCAAAGCGCCAGGAGCCGCCGGGGAACAAAGCCGGCGCCTTCTCTTTCCATTCCCCTCCTGCCCTCGCTCGCTGACAGCCGTTGAGCGGCCCCTAATGAGAATTTGACATTCAAGGCGGGTAATACGCGCAAATGTCTTGTAGGGCGGGTTTGCAAACCCGCCTCTACAAGCGTCTACCGATCATGATCGTCAAAGCGCATGAGGGGCGCTGTCTCAAGGAAGAGTCGGTTGACAAATACTGCAACCTGTGATAAGTTTTGAAAAAATACCCATCCAGTGCATGAAACTTCGCGCGTGCCAACTTTCACATGTGGCAGACTCGCATTGGGGGGGGTGTCCTCCATAAGAGACCTTTGAAAAGCCCCCCTCAACCCCTGCTCCCTTCTCCCTCTGAGGGGAGAAGGGAAGAGCAGCAGGGTTTTCCCCTCGCCCCATTGAGGGAGAGGGGGGGCGCGCAGCGCTGAGGTGAGGGGTTCTCAAACGGCTTCTAAGTGCGCTTGGGGAGAAAACTCCGCTGTGTCGTGCCCCATAGAGGCTTTTATCTTCGATCTGGATGGGACGGTTTACCTGGGAGACGCCGCCCTGCCCGGCGCGGTAGAGGGAATCGCTGAACTGAGGCGCAACGGCAAGCGCACCCTCTTCATCAGCAACAAACCCCTCGAACCGCGCGACGCCTACGCTCGCAAACTCACCCGGCTGGGCATCCCCACCTCCCCCGAAGATGTGATCACGTCCGGCTTTGTGTTGGGCTACCACCTGGCCCATACCGAACCCGATCTCCGGCTCTACGTGGTCGGCGAAGACAACCTGCTGAACGAGCTACGCGGTCACGGTCTGCACATTGTGCCGGAGTATACCGAGCAAGACCCCAAACAAGTGATCGTGCCAGACGGCATTGACGCTGTGGTAGTCGCCTTCGACCGCACGCTGGACTACCGCAAGCTGAACACGGCCTATCAGGCGCTGGTCAGGGGGGCGCGCTTCTTCGCCACCAACCCCGACAAAACCTGCCCCATGCCGGGCGGGGCCATTCCTGATGCGGGGGCCACCATCGCCGCCCTGGAACACATGACGGGCCGCAAGGTCGAGCTGCTGGCCGGCAAGCCGTCCAAGCTCATGATGGAAGTGGCCCTGCGACGGCTGGGCGTGCCACCCGAACGTGCGTTACTGGTCGGTGACCGGCTGGAGACGGACATCTTCATGGGGCAACAAGCAGGCATGTTCACTGCGGTGACCCTGACCGGTGTCTCCAAACGCGACGACATCAAAAAGATGACCTCTCCGCCGGATTTCGTCATCGAAAGCCTCAAGGAACTCGCGGACTTGCATGGCTAACGCTGGCCCAAACAAGGAGGTGAACCGCAACCATCTTTCGATACTGAATTGTCGCGTCCGCTCATTTCAATTTCAGCCTCATTAAGGGAGAAAACTATGAACCGCAAACTTCTCTCGCTTCTTCTCGTACTCGTCATGGCCCTTCCTGTGGGCATGTCTGTCACCACCGCGCAGGACGAGTTCGACTGGCGCAAGTACGAAGGCACCACCCTGCGCCTGCTGCTCAACCAGCACCCCTACCAGCAGGCGTTGGTGGGCGAACTGGACAAGTTCACCGAGCTGACGGGCATCCAGACGGAGTACGATGTCATCCCGGAGCAGAACTACTTCGATAAGGTCACCATTGACCTGTCTGCCGGTGACGCCAGCACCTATGACGTGTTCATGACCGGCGCCTACATGATCTGGCAGTACGCCCCTGCTGGCTGGATGGAGCCGCTGGAGCCGTACATCAACGATCCCACCAAGACCAACCCCGACTACGACTTCGAAGACATCCTGCCCGATCTGCGCAACTCGGAGATGTGGAACCTGATCCCGGGGCGCGAGAACCTGGGCCAGGGGTCGCAGTACGCCATTCCGTGGGGCTTTGAAGCCAACGCGCTGATGTACCGCAAAGACCTCCTGGAAGAGCAGGGACTCAGTGTGCCGAAGTCGCTAGACGAGCTGGTGACTACGGCCAAGGCCCTCAAGGACGCCTATCCTGACATGGCGGGCATTGCAGTGCGTGGCAGCCTCAACTGGGCGACCATTCACCCCGGCTTCATGACCATGTACTCCAGCTACGGCTGCGTGGACTATGATGAGGAAATGAAGCCGCAGATGAACAGCGATTGCGCGGTCGAAGTCACCGAGAAGTGGGCCCAGATGGTCCGCGAATCCGGCCCAGAAGCCTGGACCACCTACACCTGGTATCAGTGCGGCTCGGACTTCGGCGCGGGCAAGGCAGCCATGCTGTTCGATGCGGACATCCTGGGCTACTTCCAGAACCAGCCCGGCACGGCCCCCGAAGGTGTGCTCGGCAACATCGCCTGGGCACCCGGTCCGCTGGGGCCTGACGGCAGCCTGCGCACCAACATCTGGATCTGGTCCCTGGCGATGAACGCTGGCTCCAAGAACAAGGATGCGGCCTGGTACTTCCTGCAGTGGGCGACCGGCAAGGACTTCCTGACCACGGCGGCTGTGGACTACACCTTCGTGGACCCGGTGCGCCAGTCCATCTGGGACAACCCGGACTTCCAGGCCCGCATGGCCGAGCAGACGGACTACTACGAGACGTTCAACACCGTCAGCTCTGGCGACATGAAGATCCAGTTCACGCCGCAGCCGCTCTTCTTCGAGACGACGACGGAGTGGGCCGGCGCGCTACAAGATATCTACGCCGGGGCTGATGCCAAGGCGCGGCTGGATGAGCTGGTTGAGAACCTGACCTACATGCTTGAGGATGCAGGTATCCTTGAGTAAGCGCATGAGCGCACAGTAGCCTGGTCACCCAGGAGTGGCGGCCTCTGGTGGGGTGGCCACTCCTGGCTCTGGCCAGCGCACGGCGAACCCTTCAAGACAGACTGGTGCTCACCCCCGCGTTGACTTTTGCTGGAGACTATGATGACAGGAAATCTAGCGTCTGTGCATGCTTCGAGTCTTGACCTGCAGCAGACTCGTGCACAATTGCCGTTTCTGGTACGGGCGCGCCCTTACTTGATCCTGCTGCCGGCGCTGCTCATTCTAGTCGGCATCCTCATTCCGTTTGGCATGGGAGTCTATTACTCTCTGACGGCCTATGCGCTCAACCGCCCAGGGAGCCTGGATAACTTTGTGGGACTGCGCAACTACGACCGCATGATCCACAGCTCAGGCTTCATGAATAGCACGACCATCACCCTGAAGTATGCGCTGTCGGCCACTACCGTTGAACTGCTGTTGGGGCTGGGCATCGCCATGCTGCTCAACCGGGATACTCTGCTGGCGAAGATTCTGCAAACGACCTTGATCTTCCCTATGATGGTCGCGCCGGTCATTGGCACCCTGATCTGGAAGCTGATGATGCAGCCCAGCGTCGGCATCCTCAACCCGATGCTGAACGCGGTCGGGCTACCATCGCTGCAATGGGCGTCGGTGCCAGAGACGGCCTTGTTCTCGGTTGTGCTCGTAGATGTGTGGATGTTCACGCCATTCGCCGCGCTGATTCTGCTGGCCGGGCTGCGCTCATTCCCGCGCGAGCCATTTGAGGCAGCGCGCGTAGACGGGGCATCGCTGTGGTTCACTTTTCGCAACCTGACGCTGCCGATGCTCACGCCGTACCTCATCATCGTCGTGCTCTTCCGCTTCATGGACTCGCTGAAGCAGTTCGACATCATCTTCGCCATGACCGAGGGCGGACCTGGCAACACGCTGATGACCTACCAGTTGACGGCCTATCGCACCAGCATCCAGTATTTACGTCTGGCCCAGGGTCTGCCCTATGCGGTAACGCTGTTCTTCGTCATCTACTTCACCAGCCAGCATCTGGTGAAGTTCTGGGGCAAAGCGCAGCGCCGCGCCGCCGGTTATTCAAGCTAGGAAGCCAGCCATGAAGACACAAGTTATCAACAAGCGGATGGGCCGCATCATCGCCGACGTGCTGATGGTCGCCTACTTCCTGTTTGCCCTGTTCCCCATTTTCTGGATGGTGTTGATGTCGCTGAAGAGCACGGACGAGCTGTTCACCACCCAGTTCGCGTTCACGCCCACGCTGGAGAACTATCACGCCATCCTCTTCGGCGATCCGCGCGCGGCGGCAGGTGTTGTCGCCAAGCAAGATTTCCCGCGGAACTTCATGAACAGTGTTATCATCAGCAGCGGGTCGGTCCTCGTCTCGCTCCTTGTCGGCGTGCCCGCTGCCTATGCGCTGGCCCGTTACAACTTCAAGGGCAAAGAGAACCTGGCCTTCACGTTCCTGTCGTTCCGCTTTGCTCCAGAGCTTGTCGTCCTCATCCCGCTGTCAGTCATCTACCGCAGGCTGGGTCTCTACGACACGTATTACGGGATCATGTGGGTGTTACAGCTCATCACCTTACCCATGTTGATCTGGGTGCTGCGCAGTTACTTCGAGGATGTATCGCCAGAAATCGAACAGGCGGCTATGGTGGACGGCTATCCCTGGTGGCGAATCTTCTGGCGAATCCTCCTGCCCCTGGTGCGGCCCGGCCTGGCGGCGGCTTCTCTGCTGGCGTTTGTGTTCGCCTGGAATACCTTCATGTTCCCGCTGATCTTAGGAGCCTCGCAAGTTCAGACCGTCACGGTGTCGGCGCTGGGCTATGTCTCGTCCGCGCAGGCGTTCTTCAACCGGATGGCTGCCGCCTCGGTGATCGCCTCATTCCCGCAAATGATTGTCGCCCTCAGCATCCAGCCCTACTTGATCCGGGGCCTGAGCTTCGGGGCTGTGAAAGGGTAGGAAGGCATCTGATATGGCCAAACTCGTTCTGGAACATCTCACGAAGGATTTCGGCAACGTGCGGGCGGTGAATGACGTCTCGCTCGAAGTCGAAGATGGCGAGTTCCTCGTGGTGTTGGGGCCTTCCGGTGCCGGCAAGACAACCACCCTGAAACTGATTGCTGGCGTAGAAAGGCCGACCAGCGGCCTGATCTACATCGGTGGCAAGCCCATGAACGCAGTCGAGCCGCATCATCGCAACGTCGCCATGGCCTTCGAGAGTTACGCCCTGTACCCCCATTACAGCGTGCGCGAAAACCTGAGCTTCCCGCTCAAGGCCCCTGGGCGCAAGTTCTCCCAGCAAGAGATCGACCGGCGCGTGGAAGAGGTCGCTGAGCTGCTCAACATCCACATGCTGCTCGACCGGCTGCCGCGTATGCTCTCCAACGGTCAGAAGCAGCGCGTGGCGCTCGGTCGGGCCATGGTCCGTGAGCCAGACGTCCTGCTGCTGGACGAACCCATCTCGCATCTGGACGCCAAGCTGCGCCACCGCATGCGCACGGAGTTCAAGGCGCTGGAAGCGGCCATTCGCGCGACGACCATCTATGTGACGCATGACTACCTCGAAGCCATGTCGCTGGCCGACCGGCTGGTGGTGCTCAAGGAAGGCTCGATCCAGCAGATTGGTGGGGCGCACGAGCTTTTCGTGAACCCGGTCAATGTGTTCGTGGCGCAACTGCTTGGCCATCCCCAGATCAACCTGGTGGAATGCACGCTGCAACAGACAAACGGCGTGTTGGAGCTGGTCAGCACCGACGGCGCGATCAAGCTGGAGGTGCCCCAACGACTGCGCGAGGCGCTGGCAGGCCGCCAGGTCGATCGGGTGCTGGCGGGCATCCGCCCGCAGCATCTTGGCGTGGCGAACGGCCACCAACTGGCCCGCAACGTCTGTTCGGGCACAGTCTATGTCTACGAACGGCTGGGGACGAAAGGCTCGCTGACCGCCACGATAGGCACGCACCGTCTGGACGTGCTCACCTCGATTGAGGAGAGCTTCGTGATTGACGAGCCGGTGAGCCTGACGATTGACCATACACAGCTCTCGCTGTTCGACGCCCAAACGCACAAGAACCTCCTGTTCAACTAGGGAAAAATCATGGCCGAAGTCCGCTTGGAACACGTCTATAAGACCTATCGGGGTGGCGTTGAGGCCGTCATTGACCTGAATCTGACCATCAACGATGGTGAGTTTCTGACGCTGCTCGGCCCGTCGGGGTGCGGCAAGACCTCGACCTTGCGCATGATTGTCGGGCTGGAAGAGATCACCAAAGGGCAGATCGTCATCGGCAATCGCGTGGTCAACAAGCTGGGGCCGAATGAGCGTAACGTGGCGCTCGCCTTCGAGACCTACGCGCTCTACCCCCCCCTGCGCGTCTACGACAACATCGCTTTCTGCCTGCGGGCGCGAGGAACGCCTCACGGTGACGTTGACCGGCGGGTGCGCGAAGTCGCCACTATGCTGGACATCACCGACATCCTCGACCGCAAGCCTGCCGAGCTAGGCGGCGGGCAGAAGCAGCGCGTCTCGCTGGCCCGCGCGTTGGTGCGCGAGCCGGATGTCTTCCTCATGGACGAGCCGCTCTCGCACCTGGACGCTGCCCAGCGCGCGCACATGCGCTCCGAGTTGAAGCGCCTTCATGCCAGAACGGGGCGCACGACGGTTCTGGTCACTCACGACCAGTTGGAAGCCGTGGCCATGGCCGAGCGGATCGCCGTGATGGACTTGGGCGTGCTGCAGCAAGTGGGCGCGTTCAGCGACATCTTCAACAACCCGGTCAACAAGTTCGTGGCGGGCTTCATCGGCGAGCCGCCGATGAACTTCCTGCCATGCACGGTGACGAGCCAGGGGGGAGATGTCGTGCTGCGCGCAACCGATGGCAGTTTCAGCGTCAAACTGCCGCCAGAGCTGGCTCACAAGGTGAAGAGCCATAACAGCGACCAGATCGAGATCGGCATCCGTCCCATCAATATCATGGCCGCTCATCACCCGAACGGCAACGGGGCTGTGGAAGTCGAAGCCAGCGTCTTCACCTTCGAGGCGCTCGGCGAAGAAGGCCAATTGGCCGCCACGGTGGGCGAGCAGCAGGTGCTTGTCGTGACGCCAGCGACCGAGCACTTCGAGCGGGACGACAAGGTGTGGCTGGAAATGCAGACCAAACGGCTCCACCTGTTTGACGCCGAGACTGGTCTGGCCCTGTAGCGACTGGCGGGCATCGCAATGTATGTGCTGGGCGTGGACGGCGGAACAGAGGCCGTCAAAGTCGCCATCTTCGACATTGAGGGGAATCTGGTCGCCATTGGGACGCGCAGCTACGCGACGCACTTTCCCAAACCCGGCTGGGCCGAGCAAGACCCCGCTGACTGGTGGGAGGCGCTCGTCGGGGCTATGGGCGACTGTCTCACGGCGTCAGAGGTGAGGCCGGAAGAGATCCAGGGGATCAGCGCCGACGCAACGACCTGCACCCTGGTGCCGCTACGGGCCAGCGGCGAAGTCCTGCGGCGCGCCCTGTTGTGGATGGACGTGCGGGCGAACAAACAGGCCCAGCGCATCTTCGAGACCGGACACGAAGCCCTGCGCTACAGCCTGGCCGGCGTCAGCGCCGAGTGGATGCCAGCGAAGGCGCTCTGGCTCAAGGAAAACGAGCCTGACCTGTTCGCGCAGACCGACTACTTCATCGAGTACACCGACTGGCTCGCCTACCGGCTGACGGGCCGCCTGGCGCTCAACCTCGACACGATCACCCAGCGTTGGTACTACCATCGGCCAAGCGGGGGCTGGCCGTCGGACTTCTATGAGGCCCTCGGCCTGGGCGGCATCGAGCGCAAGTTCCCCCAGGACGTGCTGCGCGTCGGCGAGATCGTCGGCGCGCTTTCAGCGTCGGCTGCCGAGGCGCTTGGCTTGCGCCCTGGTATCCCGGTCGCCACCAGCGGCGGCGATGCCTTTGTGGGCATGTTGGGTCTGGGCGTCGTTCGGCCCGGCGACCTGGGCGTGGTGATGGGGTCCTCCAATGTCCTCTGCGGCTTCACCAGCGAGGAAGTGCACTTCCCAGGCATCTTCGGCAGTTTCCCAGAAGCGATTGTCCCTGGGCTGAATCTGATCGAAGGCGGGCAGGTCTCCACCGGCTCGATCCTGAGCTGGTTCAAGCGCAACTTCGCCGGTGACGCACTGGCCGAAGCCCAGAAACGCGGGGTTTCTGCCTACCAACTGCTCGACGCCGAAGCCAGCCTGATCAGTCCTGGCTCGGACGGGCTGATCGTGCTCGATTACTTTCAGGGCAACCGCACGCCGCACACCGACTCCCTGGCGCGTGGCGTGATGGTCGGACTGTCGCTGCAAAGCAGCCGGGCGCACGTCTTCCGCGCAATCATGGAAGGCATCGCCTATGGCATGAAAGACATTCTCGACACATTCCGCCGCCATGAGGTCACGATCTCGCGGATCATCGCCTGTGGCGGCGCGACGCGCAGCGAGCTGTTCATGCAGATCTATTCCGACGTGACCGGCTACCCCATCGCCACCACCCGCGTCGCCGAAGCGTCCCTGTTGGGATCGGCGGTGGCAGCGGCAGTGGGCGCGGGGCTTTACCCTTCGCTGCGCCAGGCCACCGAGGCCATGGTCACGGTCAGTGGCGCTTACCAACCAGACCAGCGCCGGCACGAAGCCTACCAGTTCTATGTCGAGAACTATCGGGAGACATACCGCCAACTCAAGCACGTGATGCACGACATGGTACGGCATCTGGAGTGAGCGCGCCCGCCCTGGTAGAGGGAGGAGACTCCGCTCGTGCGAGCGACTCTGGGGGGCACCGCGTCCATCCGGCAAGTTCTATCCCGTGACCCTTGCGCCTGGTACACACCTGGATAAAAGAGACAGACTATGACACTCATCAGCCCCATTTACGTTGGCGATGACGCCCTCGCCAACCTGCTGCGCTACTGCGCGGAGAAACAGCTCACTCGCTTCACCCTGGTCTCCGACACCAACACCCATCGCGCTCTGGGCGCGCGCGTCACCGACGCGCTGCGCGCTGAGGGCTACCACGTGACCCCCATCGTCCTGGACGGAGATGAGATCATCGCCAATGAGCGTTACCTGACGACCGTGCTGGTCAACGCGCCGTTGGAGCCGAGCACCTTTCTGGCAGTCGGGGCCGGCACCCTGACGGACATCACGCGCTTCATCAGCCACCGCATGGGGCGCAAATTCATCTCGCTGCCCACCGCTCCGTCAGTGGACGGCTTCACATCCATCGGCGCGCCGCTGGTGCTCAACCTGGTCAAGCACACCGTCGTCAGCCAGGCCCCAATCGCTCTGTTTGCCGATCTCACCACGCTGCGCGAGGCCCCGCACCGGCTCATTGCGGCAGGCTACGGGGACATGATCGGCAAGATCACCTCGCTGGCCGACTGGCATCTGGGATCGGTCGTCTGGGACGAGCCGTTTGACGCAGCGATCTACAAGCGTTCCGAGGCGGCAATTGAGCGCTGTATCAGCCACACGGAGACCATCGGCCAACATTCGGCGGAGGGCGTGCGCCACCTGATCGAAGCGCTGATCGACTCCGGGCTGTGTATGCTCGACTTCGGCGATTCGCGCCCTGCCTCCGGCGCAGAGCATCACGCCTCCCACTATTGGGAGATGCTCTTGTTGCAGCAGGGCCGACCCGCAGCCCTGCATGGGGCTAAGGTGGGCTTCGCCCTGACCCTCGTGGCCAGACAGTACGAGAAGATTCGCGCGCTCAGCCGCGCCGAGATGCGCCAACGCCTGGCAGCAGCGACGCTGCCCGACCGCGACGCCGAAGTCGCCGCCATCCGGCAGGGCTATGGCATCGTGGCCGAGGATGTCGCGCGCGCCCACGCCCCCTTCCTGGATATGTCTCAGGCGCAGTTCGACGCGATCAAGCAGCGCATTGAGAACCGCTGGGATGTCATCCAGCAGATCGCGGCGAAGGTGCCTCCGCCCGAACAGATCGCCGGCTACCTGGAGCGGGTCGGCGCCCCCACCAACGGGGCTGCGCTTGGCCTGACGGACGACGAAGTGGCGCGGGGGCTGGAGTACGGCCACTACCTGCGCAGCCGTTTCACGGTGATGAAGCTCAGTCGTGTGTTGGGCATCCCGCTTAGCGAACGTCTTGGTCTGCGCTCACTTGAGGAGTCGTGAACTGTGCAGCGGCAAGAGATCATTGCTACCTTCGAACAGAACCCGCACGTTGACGTGCTGATCATCGGCGGCGGAATCAACGGCATCGGCACCTTTCTCGACCTGGCTCTGCAAGGTGCCAGCGTTTTGATAGTAGACAAGGCGGATTTTTGCTCCGGGGCCAGCGCCGCCTCGTCGCGCCTGGTGCACGGCGGCCTGCGCTACCTGGAACACGGCTCGTTCGGCCTGGTGCGCGAGTCCCTGCTTGAGCGCAACCGCCTGTTCGTCAACGCGCCTCATGCGGTGAAGCCGCTCCCTTTCACCATCCCCATCTTCACCCGCTTCTCCGGGCTGCTGAACGCCCCGCTCAAGTTCGTCCGTCTGCTGAAAAGGCCCAGCGAGCGCGGCTGGCTGGTCGTCAAGCTAGGCATGATCTTCTACGATTGGTTCACGCGCGGCTTCCGCGTGACACCGACTCACCGGATGCTGTCGCGCGACGAGGCTTTGAAGAAGCACCCGGCGCTCAACCCGGCGATCCTGGGGGCGGCTTATTACTATGACGGCATCATGCCCTACGCCGAGCGCATCGGCCTGGAACTGGTCCTGGACGCCGAGGCCAGCAGCGAACAAGCTCATGCCCTCAATTACGTCAGCCTGACGGGTGTGAAGCGCGAGACGGTCACTTTGCGCGATGAGCTATCGGGCGCGGCGTTTGAAGTGAAGCCCCGCGTCGTCGTCAACGCCGCCGGCGCGTGGATCGATCTGGTCAACGGTGCGCTGCGCCACAAAACGCGCTACATTGGCGGTACCAAAGGCTCGCACATCGTCGTCAGGCATCCAGAGCTATGGCGGACGCTCGACAGCGGGGCGCTCTACTTCGAGAACAAAGACGGGCGCATGTGCATTATGTTGCCGCTGGGCGACAAGGTGATTGTCGGCGCGACCGATCTGCGCATTGACGACCCGGACGAAGCTATCTGCTCGGACGAGGAGATTGATTACTTCCTCCATTTCACGGGGCACATCCTGCCCGGAATCGCCCTCGATCGGTCGCAGATCGTCTTCCATTTCAGCGGCGTGCGCCCACTGGTCAGCACGGACGAAGAGTTCACCGGCCTGGTCACGCGCGAGCACTGCGTCCAGGTGTTGGAGCCGGACGCAGAGCACGCCTTCCCGGTGTACTCGCTGGTCGGTGGCAAGTGGACGACATTCCGCTCTTTCGCCGAAGAAACGACCGACCGGACGCTGGCTTTCCTGGGGCGGACGCGGCGGATCAATACCCAGGAGGTGGCTATCGGCGGCGGCAAGGCGTATCCGCGCGGCGAGAAGGAGCAGGCCGCCTGGCTGGCCCGCCTCCAGGCACAGACGGAACTCGCGTTGCCGCGCCTGCAGACGCTGTTCGAGCGCTACGGCACGCGCGCCGAAGCGGTTGCCCGCTATATCGCGGCGGGCGCAGACGCCCCGCTCGACGACGCCCCAGATTACAGCGAGCGCGAGCTTCTGTTCCTGGCCGAACACGAGAAAGTGGCCCACCTGGACGATCTGCTGCTGCGGCGCACGCTGCTGGCCATGCTGGGGATGGTCACGGGCGGGGTGCTGCGCCAGGCCGGGCAGATCATGGGGGCCGCTCACGGCTGGAGCGCGGAGCAGATCGAAGCGGAGATCGAGCGCACGGTCGGCATTCTCGTCAAGCGGCACGGCGTCCGGGAGGAGCGCCTGCGCGCGGGGTAGAGGGTTTGCGCTGTTTGGGAAGTTGTTCCCCCACCCCAAACCTCTCCCCCACAAGGAGGGAGGGGCTTAGCGTGTGCGCCTTTCTCCCTTCCCCTCACGAGGGGGGAAGGGCCGGGGATGGGGGGCAAAGGCAGGTGCGGGACTTCTCAGGCAGGGACAGGTGATGCCAGCGGAACTCCTTCTGTTAGGCGTTGACATCGGCACGACGAACGCCAAGGCATTGCTGGCGACGCCAGATGGCCGGGCAGTGGCCCAGGCTACCGCCAGTTATGAGCTGTCTACGCCGCAGCCGGGATGGGTCGAGCAGAACCCCGAAGACTGGTGGCGCGGCGCGCTCGAAGTCATGCGCCGCGTCGTACAGAGTGCGGGCGCGCAGCCCGGCCAGGTTGCCGCCATCGGCATCAGCGGGCAGGGCTGCGCCGCCACGCTGATCGATCACCAGGGCAACGCGCTACGACCCGGCATCATCTGGATGGACGCGCGCTCCGAGGCGCAGAGCGAGCGGATGCGCCAGGCCGCTGGCGAGCGCATCCTGCGCATCAACGGCAAGCAACCGGCCCCCTACAATTACGACCCCAAGCTCGTCTGGCTCCAGGAGCACGAACCGGAAATCTTCGCTTGCGCCTGGCGCAGCCTGACCACGACCGGCTACATCAACTTCCGGCTGACCGGCGAGCCGGTCATGAATGTGTCGGACGCGAGCATCCCCTTCGCCTTCGACCAGCGGGCGTGCGACTGGTCGGAGGAACTCATTGCGGCTTTCGGCGTGCCGCGCGGCCTGTACCCGACCGTTGCCCCCTCGCAGCAGATCATCGGGGGCTTGCTGCCCGATGTGGCCCAGGCAGTGGGTCTCGCGCCCGGCATTCCGGTCATCGCCGGCGGGGAAGATACGTCGGCGGCGGGCCTTTCTGTGGGGGCCATCGAGCCGGGCCAGGCCATGCTCTCGCTGGGCACTGGCGGCTCGATCTACATCGTCACCGAGACGCCGCTGGCCCATCCGCAGCTTCTGATCTTCGCCCACGTGCTGGAGCGCAAATGGTTCGCCGGGGGTACCATCGTGGCCTTTGGGGCGTCGCTGGCCTGGGGACGCGATCTGCTGGGGCAGCGCGACTTCGAGCAGATGACGGCGCTGGCTGCGCAAAGCGAACCGGGCGCGCAGGGACTCATCTTCCTGCCCTATCTGAGCGGCGAGCTACAGCCGATCAACGACGGCAACGCGCGCGGCGTGTTCTTCGGCCTGAGCCTCAACACCGGCCAGGCTGAGCTTGTCCGCGCGATTATGGAGGGCGTGGCGTTCGCTATGGCCCACAACATCCTGGTCGCTGAGGAAGTGGGGGCGACCGTGAGCGAACTGCGCGCCGTCGGTGGGCCGACGCGCAGCCCGTTGTGGTGCCAGATCATCGCCGACATCACAGGCCGGCCCTTGATCGTGCTGAAGGATAACCCCGGCGCGCCGCTGGGCGATGTCTTTCTGGCGGCTGCCGCCGCCGGCCTGATCCCTGACGCCGGCCAGGCGGCGGCGCGGGCAGCCCAGGCGGATCGCGTCTATACCCCCCGCCCGGAAACTCAATCGCTTTACCGCGATCTGTTCGCCACCTATCGCGCGCTGTACCCGGACCTCAAGGCGCGCTTCGCGCAGTTGGCGGGGCGGGCTGGTAGGGGCGATCATCCCTGGCGCGTGTGATGCACTTTCTGGCGGGGCTTTGGCCCCCATCCCCCCGGCCCCTTCCCCCGAAATGAGGGAAGGGGAGTCGCCAGGGCCGTGTTCCCCTCCCTCCGCGCAGCGTGGGGGAGGGATCAGGGGTGGGGGGAATTCTCTGTGAAGTTCATAATAGCCTCTAGACTGGAACGCTCTATTCGCGCCTCCAGCCTGGGGGCTACCCGGTGAGACGGGCCTCAGAAAAGCCGGAGCAGACGATCAGTTGCCGCCCAGAGTTGGCAGGGCAGGCGTGGCCGAGGGCGGGATCGCCGGCTGGATATGGACGGCATCCAGAGCGATCACGGTGCCCTCACTGGCCGGGTTGTGGCGTCCGGTGTTGCGCACGGTGACGACATGCAGGCCGTAGGGCAGGCCGCTGATAGTCACCTCCTGCCCAAAGGTGCCAGCCTGGGCGTAGCTATCCACTGCCGTCCAGTACACCCCGTCCACATACACCTCGAAAATGCCGAAGTTGCGAAAGCTCACGTACTGCACGCTGGCGGCGGTGCCCTCAAAGGCGAAGGTCACTTCCGCGCCCGCATCGGCGCAATAGCGGTAGCTGGAGTCGGTTCCCCGGACGGAGACAATCTGGATCCAGTTGCCCTGCGTGTATTGCAGCAGAGGGCTGTCGTCATTGTACGCCCCCGGCCCCATGACGCTCACCGGCGGCGTGGGCGACGGGAGGGTTACGGTCGGCGTGGGCGAGGCCAACACAAGCGGCGTGGGCGTGAGCGTGGGCAGTGGCGTCGCAGTTGGCTCTATGCGGAAGGGTGTGGGGGAGGGCGCTGTGGGCGTTATCAGGCGCTGCTGGGTCAGGCCGTCCAGCACGCTACCGGAAGCGTAGGGCGAGGTATACAGGGTGAGCTTCATGCGCAGCCGCGTCTGGTCTTCTTCGCGGCTGATCGAGACCTCGGAGAGGACGACGCTCGGCACACTGGCTTCCTTGATCTGGACGATGAAATTGAGCAGGTGTCGTGGCTCGCCATTGACTTCGACCTGGAACGTTCCGGCGTTGAAAGCACCGGCATGGGCTGTCTCGTCTGCCGCTTCCAGTTGGAGCTTCAGAATCTCCACGCCGGCGTTCTGGGCATAGCGATAGAGCAGGTCGAGCATCCTATCGGCCTGAGCCGCGCTGAGAAAGATGCTCGCTGCCTCTGCCAGCCGGCTTTCGGCGTTGTCTACCTGGCGCTGCAAGACATCGGCTGCCCCCTCGATGGCCTGAACGGTAGCAGTCAAGGCAAGCTCCTGGCCGGCAACCTGCGTTTGCATCTGGTTGTGGTCCTGCCACCCCGGCCAGATCAGCAGCAGGCCAAAGGCCCCATTGCCCAGCGCAATCACTGCGATCAGCGCCAAGGGGATGAGCGTTGGTAGGCGCTGCCGCAGCGAAGGACGCTCGTCGGAGAAGTCGTTCATTGCGGCGCTGCCTTCAATTCCACGACTACGACAAATTCGACGTACTTGATCCGGCCCGGCGTCGCTGTCGGGGCAACGGTCGCGCTGAGCGGCTCGGCGGTCGCGGTGGGAGTTCCGCGTGGGGGCGGTGGAGGCGTCGGCGTCGGGACGACGTTGGCCGCCAGGGATTGCACCGATACCCTGCTGAAATAGCCCGATTTCTCCAGACGCGCGGCATAATCCAGCACAGTCTGCTCGTTCCAGGCCCGGCCACTCAGCGTAAGCTGGCGGTCCGCCTGGCTCAGGCCCAGCACCACCATAGTGTCGTCGTGATAGTTGCCCAGGCTGGCGGCGACAGCGGGCCAGTCTATGCGGTTATCCTCCAGGCGTGAGCGCACAGGCTGGATGACGCTGATGTTCTCTAGCGCAGCGCTGAGCGCGTCCTGCAATTCTTGCTCGTCGGCGGACGGGAGGGGGCCGCGCTCCAGTTCAGCCTGCAAGGTGCTGATTTCGGCCTGAACCTCCGCGTTGTTCTCGTCAATCGTCCCTGCCAGCAGGTAGAGCGGCAGAAAGAGGAACCCCAGGCTAAGCACCACCAGCCAGGGGATCAGGCGACTCACGCGACTCCGGCGCGGTTGTTCGTCGCCAGGGGACTCCGGGGGCAGAGCAGGGAGTGTCACGGTGGCACCTCAGCCCAGCATGAAAACCGGCGTATAAAGCAGCGCGGCCATTGCGCCGAAGCAGAGAAATGGCGCATAGGGGAGCTTGGCCTTCATGCTCGCGCCTTTGCCCGCCAGCAGCCAGAGAGTCACCACGCCAGCCGCGCCGGTTCCCAGGATCAATGCCCATAAGATAGCCGGAAATCCCAATGCAACGCCAATCAACGTTGCCAGCTTAACATCACCAAAACCAAGCTGGCCGGGCTTGAGCCACGCCGTCAGGAAAAAGATCGAGAACGCCATGCCCCCGCCGACCAGCACGTGCGACAGGGGTTGGTCGGCTGCCGCCAGGTGCCCCCCCAGCGCGGCCAGAATCGCCGGGTAGATCATCACATTGAGCACAAGGCGGTATTGGAGGTCAACCAGCGCGATCAACAGCAGGTAGAAATAGCTCAGGCTGAGCACCCAGAATTCCTGGGACGCCCCGTAGACCCCCCACAGGGCGGCGAGGAACACGGCGCTGCCAAGCTCTGCCGCCAACGCCCCAAGGAGCGCCGTCTGGCGGGCGTTCTGGCGCGCAGAGGGCGACACTGCCAACCGCACGACCGCCGGCGGGACAAGCGCGACCCGCTTGTGGGCCGGGGACTTCACATGGCCGATCCAGCGAGGCAGATAATCGGCGAGCGCGTGCGCGAGCCACCCCACGACAATCCCCACAACTCCCCACACAACTATCATGCTCACTGCGCCTTTTCATCTCTGTAACGGAGCGCCCCCGGCAGCGTGATCACGAACTCCGCCCCCGCATTTTCGCGGTTGCGCGCTGTCACCGTGCCGTGATGAGCCTCTACCGTCACCCTGACGATCTCCAGCCCCAGCCCGATGCCCGGCTTGCCATTGGCCGTTCCCCGCCCTCGGAAATAGCGGGCGAAGAGGTGCGGGAGCAGGTCTTCTGGAATGCCTGGGCCAGTG
>JAGPFT010000358.1 GCA_018056405.1 Anaerolineae bacterium | reverse complement strand
CGATTGGGATTCACGGGTACAGGAATGCAGGCTTGTAGCTCTATGTCGTCAGGAACGCTCATTACGGATCGCCCCCTCGCGAAGGTCATGGCTCCCATTGTAGCAGGATTTGACTCTGGTCATAGCCATCCCCCCTCCCCCAAGAAACAGTGCCGAATCGCGCTGTAAAACGTTCCATTTGTCGCCCCCGCCCGTCCCCACCAGCCCGTCAGGGGCGGTATAATGGGGGCGCGCGGGCAGGGCTGCCCGCCGTTGGAGCGCAAAGGAGAGGCCATGGACAACAAGCTGTACCGGATCAACGAGTTCGTCCGTCCCGCCGACGGGCGCAGCCTGGTGGTGGATACCAGCGCGGGGCTGGCCCTGGGCGCGCTGCCCGGCCTGGAGCGCTTCGCCCCGGCGGTGGAGCCGGTGCTGCCCCTGGCCGATGGCCTCGTCACCAGCCCCGGCCAGGCCCGCCGCCTGAGCGGGCGCACCCGCGCCGACGCGGCCCTGCTCATCCGCGCCGGCTGGACAAACGCCCTGCGCGGCAAGGATTTCGTGCTGCCGCCCGAAACCATCTTCCACATCCCCCTGCTGGAACCCGCCGACGCCCTCGACCTCGGCGCGAGCGCGCTGGTCGCCCACGTGCTGCTCGGCTACGACGAGGACATCGAGGCCGGCTGCCTGCAGAAGGTCGTGCAATTTGTCCTGACGGGGACGCCGCATGGCCTGCCGCTGATCACCGACGTGCAGCCGATCGGCCCGCGCGTCGTGCTGCGTAGCAAGGCGATTGAGTTGGGCGTATCGTACAGCGTCGAGTGCGGCGCGGATGGCGTGGCCATCCCCTGGCCCGGCGCGGACTCGCTGCGCACCATCCTGACCATGGCCGCCGGCCTGCCAGTGTGGGTCAAGGCGGAGTCGCTCGACCCGGCGGACGCGACGCTCCACGAGGCGCTGAGCCTCGGCGCGGCGGGCCTCTGGCTGGACGGGCGCGTCTTCGCCAGCGCGGAGCCGGCGGCGCTCGTGGCCGCCTTCGGGACGCTCGTGCACGGCTCCGTGCCCGAACCAGCGTAGGAGGGAGCCATGAAAGCAGGCTTGCAGGCTCGCATGGATCGCCTGTTCAACCGGCACGGCGACGGGCGCGCGGTGTGCGTCGCCGCCGATCACGGCTACATGAGCGACGTGACGCCCAACGTCGTCCAGCTTCGCCCCGTCACCGAAGCGGTCATTCGCGGCGGCGTGGACGGTATTCTGCTCAGCCCCGGCCAGGCGCATCGCCTGGCCCCGCTCTTCCAGGGGCGCGACGGCCCGGCGCTGATCGTCCGCGCCGACTGGATGAACATGCCGCGTTTGGGCACGTCGAACGTCGCCAACGCCGTCCCGCAGCGCTTGCTGCGCAACTATAAGATGCTCACCGCCGAGCAGGCGGTCGCCCTGGGCGCGTCGGCGATCACCATCTACCTGTTCGTCGGCTACTCCGATGAGATCGAGGCGGTGGCTGGCGTGGACAAGTGCGCCCGCTTCGTCAGCGAGTGCCGCCGCGCCGGATTGCCCTGCATCATCGAGCCACTCGCCTATGGCGGGCAGGTGACCGGGGCGAACATTGTTGAGCTGCTCACCCTGGGCGCGCGCGAAGCGGTCGAGATCGGCGCGGACGCGCTCAAAATCCCCTACACCGGCGATGTAGACAGCTTCCGCCACCTGGTGGAAGTGGCCGACGTGCCCGTGCTGGTGTTAGGCGGCGCGCGCTCCGACTACGAGCGCGACGCGCTGGAACTCTACGCCGAGGCGCAGGAAGCGGGCGCGGCGGGCTGCCTGATGGGTCGCAACGTCACCAAGTCGCCGAACCCGCAGCGTCTGATCGAGCAGTTGTGCGGCATCGCCCACCAGGGCTGGACGGTGGACGAGGCCCTGCGCGGCGAGGTGTGGCAGTACGTCAAGCTGAAGGCGCACGCGGCCCAATGCACCGGCTGCAACCTGTGCGTCGTCGCTTGCGTGGCCAGCCACGATGGGGGCAGCTACGGCACGCACCTGGCCCGCCTGCGCATTGACCCTGGCGCGCGGCACGGGCAGTTCAAGGTCATGTTCTGCACGCTGTGCCGCAAGTGCATTGACGTCTGCCCGACCGACGCCCTGCGCTGGCACCCGCAGAGCGGCGCGGTCGAATTGCTGGCCGAGCGCTGCGATAACTGCGCCAAGTGCGTGGAAGTCTGCCCGACGCAGGTCATCGTCCATTCCGACGAAGGCGTGCGCATTATCGGAGGCAGCGGCACGCCCGCCGCGCCGGAGAAAGAACTGCCCTGGTATCCGGTAGTGTGCGACCTGTGCGGCGGCGCGCCCGAATGCGCGCGCATCTGCCCGACCGGTGCCATCTTCATTGACGAGCGCAAAGCGTTCGACCCGCTGGCCGACTAGGAGAGAGCGAGCATGGACCTCACCCAACGCGCTTACTGCAACCGCATCCTGCGCGTAGACCTGACCAGCGGCCAGATCAGCACCACGCCGCTGCCCGCCGATATGATGCCGCTGCTGCTGGGCGGCAAGGGGTTGGGCGCGTGGCTGCTCTACACCGAGCAGGCGGCGGGCACCAACCCGCTCTCGCCCGCTAACAGACTGATCTTCCACAACGGCCCGCTGACTGGCACGACCGCGCCGACATCGGGACGCTTCGGCGTCACCACGCGCAGCCCGGCGACGGGCACCTACTTCGACGCCTATTGCGGCGGCTACTGGGGGCAGATGCTCAAGTACGCCGGCTATGATGCGCTGGTGGTCAGCGGCGCTGCCGAGTCGCCGGTCATGCTAGTCATTGACAACGACACGGTTGAGTTGCGCCCCGCCGGGTCGCTGTGGGGCACCACCATCACCGAGGCCACCGAGCGCCTGCGCGCCGACTTCGGCCACGACTGGCAGTCGTTGGTCATCGGGCCGCCGGGCGAGCAACTGCGCAACGTGGCCGGTATCTTCAACGAGACGCGCGCCCTGGCTCGCGGCGGCGTCGGCGCGGTGATGGGGTCGAAGCGGCTGAAGGCCATCGTGGCGCGCGGCAATCGTCCGGTGCACGTCTACGACAAAGAGAAGTACGAGCGCGCCCTGCAACTCGCCTATCGCGCCGTGCGCATGTCCAGCAAGACGACGCTGATGACCCGCGAGGGCACAGCCAACATCCTGGAGATCATTGACGTGATGGGCGCGCTGCCCACGCGCAACTTCCAGGAAGGGCAGTTCGAGCAGGCCGACGAAGTATCCGGCGCGGCCTTCCGCGCCCACAACTGGCAGAAGGACTACGCCTGCTTCGGCTGTCCCATCGGCTGCGGCAAATGGACGATCCCCCTGGACGATGGCAAGGTGATCGAGGGGCCGGAGTACGAGACGATCTTCGCCCTGGGGCCAAACTGCGCCATCGGCAGCCGCGAGGCAATCATCCGCCTCAACTGGTGGTGCGACGAGTACGGCATGGACACGATCAGCGTCGGCGGGGTGATCGGCTTCGTCATGGAACTCTATCAGCGCGGGATGATCACTGCTGGGGAACTGGATGGCATCGCGCCCGTCTGGGGCGACGGGGCCGCTGCCGAGGCCCTGGTCGAGAAGATGGCCAAAGTCGAGGGCTGCGGCGAATGGCTGGCCCAGGGCGTGGCCGCCATCGCCGAGCGCTACCCCGAAGGCAAGCCTTTTGCCATGCACGCCAAGGGGCTGGAGATGCCCGCCTACCATCCCAACGCGGCCAAAGGGACGGCCCTGGCCTACGCTGTGTCGGAGCGCGGAGCGTGCCACCTGCGCGGCGCGCCCCTCGGCGAATTGTTCGGCGGAGCCGCCGATCCGCTGGTCATCGAGGGCAAACCGCAGCTTTTCCGCGACACGCAGGCCGACACCGCCGTCTGGGATAGCGCCTGCCTGTGCCTGTTCCCCGGCTACGGCATGACGCTCAAGGAACTGTGGCAGCTTGTCGCGGCAGCGACCGGCTTCGACTATCCCACCGCCGCTGACCTGCAACTGCTCGGCGAGCGCGTCTCGACGCTGGCGCGGCTGTTCAACGTCCGCGAGGGCTTCGCCCGCGCCCAGGATACATTGCCCGCCCGCAACCTGAGCCAGCCGATGGCCTCTGGCCCGGCGGCGGGGCACGTGGTTGAGCTGGAGCCGATGCTCGAC
>JAGPFT010000357.1 GCA_018056405.1 Anaerolineae bacterium | reverse complement strand
GAGGGGGAGAGGCCTGTACAGGCGGCGATCAGACTTCCGAAGTTTCTGAAAACTTCGGAAGTCTTTGTGCGGCAGAAGGCCCCTCCCCCTGGCCCCCTCCCCGGCTGAGCTAGGGAGGGGAAAAACGTCTCATCCGGCGGTCAAAGTCCCCCTCTCTGGCTCTGCCGGAGAGGGGGATGGAGGGGGAGAGGCGTTCAGCGAGTAGTCCTGACCTCCCCTGGCAACAGGTTGTTTGTGAACACAAAGAGAGAGGGTCATTGACAGCGCTGCGAATCCTGGAGTATGATGAGGGACGTAGTGAAGAGGTTGTTCGAACTCGGCCCCATAACCGCGCGCAACTGAATTCTACAGCGCGCGGTTTTGTACGACCCGCAGGCAACTCCTCTCTCAACTACACCATCAGCGACCATTTTTATCTGAGGGAAGGAGTCCTTCACCATGTCCGAGCGTGTCACCGGCACCGTCAAGTGGTTCAACGCCCAGAAGGGCTACGGCTTCATCGCCCGCGAGAACGGCCCGGATGTCTTCGTGCATCACACGGGCATCACCGGCAGCGGCTACCGCGAACTGCACGAGGGCGAGCGCGTTGAGTTCACCATCACCCAGGGTCCGAAGGGCCTGCAGGCCAGCGACGTGGTGCGCCAGAGCGATCGTTAGGCACATCATCATCGCTATCATCGTTTAGAGTGCACACGCCCCCGCGCCACCAGACACGGGGCGTTTCTTTTTCTGACCGCACCGCGTCCGCGCTCCTTAGCCTCATCCCCAGCCTCGCTGCGCTCAGCAGGGGTGAGGCTGTTCGCCCGTCCTCCCCAAAAACTGGCCCTTGACGCCCCTTTCCGGCGGGTGTATGATACGCCGCGTAGTGTAGAGGTTGTTCAGCTAAACGGCACAACAGTACCGTGGTGGCAACTCGTCACGACGGTATTTTCATGCGTACTGCTCGCTCCTCACCCTACAGCATCGTCCATCTTTACCTCCCATAGGGAAGGGGTTTTCCGCAATGGCAGAACGTGAGACAGGTACCGTCAAGTGGTTCAACGCCCAGAAGGGCTATGGTTTCATCGCGCGTGAGAATGGCCCGGATGTCTTCGTGCACTTCTCCGGCATCGTCGGCGAGGGCTACCGCGAGCTGAACGAGGGCGATCGCGTGGAATTCGCGATCTCCAACGGCCCCAAGGGCTTGCAGGCCACTGAGGTTGTGCGCCAGCGTTAGGCGCTACTACCTGCCAACCAGACGCCCCGCAGCAGCACGCTGTGGGGCGTTTTGTTTTGCGGGCGCGTCAGCGGCCTAGCCGCTGCCAGGCCGCGCGTGGCAGGATCGCCGCCTCCTCGACGCGCAAGGCCAGCGCCGCCCCCCAGAACACTACCGCGCCCACGACCACTCCCCCGCTCGCCAGGAACAGTCGCGGCAGGCCCGGCAGCAGGGCCAGGTACGCGCCCAGCGCCGCCGCCATGATCGCCGAGGCGAGCAGAGTCCGCGCCGCGCCGCCCAGCACGCGCCGGTCGTCCAGCCCGCCCACGCGCCGGCGCAGCAGGACCCACAGCACGGCGCTCTCAATGGCCGTGGCGATGGACATGGCCAGGGCCAGCCCGCCAATCGGCCCGCGCGCGAATTCGGTCGTATCCGGGTAGCCGAGCGCGTAGATCAGCGCCAGCGACAGGGCGATGTTGAGCAGCATGGTCGCCGTGCCCACCTTGACCGGCGTCCAGGTATCGTGCAGGGCGAAGAAGGCCCGCACCAGGATTTCGAGGACGCTGTGCCCGGCCAGCCCCACGCTGAAGAGAGCCAGCGCCCAGGCTGTGCCCGCCGTGTCGCGCGCCGTCCACTCGCCGCGCTCAAAGAGCAGCGCGGTCACTGGCTCGCTGAGCACCGCCAGCCCGATCCCCGCCGGGATGGACAGGAACAGCACCCCGCGCAGCGCGCCGGCCAGCGTGCGGCGGAAGTGCTCGGCGTCGTGCTGCGCGCTGAGCGTGGACAGCGTGGGGAAGACCGCCGTGCCCACGCTGCGCCCGACGACGCCCAGCACGGTCATCATCAGCACGAAGGCGGTTGACAGCGCCGTGACGCTGCCCTCAGCCATGCCGGAAGCCAGCGCCGTGTTCACCCAGAAGTTGACCTGCACCACGCCCAGGCCCAAGACGCGCGGCCCCATCAGCAGCAGCACCTCGCGCACGCCGGGGATGTTCAGGCTCAGCGCCGGGCGGTAGCGGAAGCGCACGCGCATCAGGTCGGGAAGCTGCACCAGCAGATGCAGCGCCGCGCCGATCACCGCGCCCCAGGCCAGCCCGTGAATGTTCCCGCCGCGCGCCAGCACCAGCGCCCCGAAGATCAGCCCGACGTTGTACAGGCTGGGAGCCAGGGCCGGAGCCAGGAAATGCTGGTGCGCATTAAGCACGCCCATGATCAGCCCGCTGACGCCGAAGATGATCACCGTCAGCAGCATGATGCGCATCAACTCGGCGGTGAGCACCTGCGTGGCGGACGCGGCATCTGGCACGAGCAATTCGCGCGCCAGCGGGTCGGCCAGGGCAAAGGCCAGCGCCGCCAGCGCCGTCGAAGCTGCGATCAGCAGGGTGATCACGCCGTTGGCGAGTCTTTGCGCTCCGGACTCGTCGCCGCTGGCCAGGAAGCGGGTGAAGACGGGGATGAACGCCGAGCCGAGCGCCCCGCCCGCCACCAGCACGAAGAGCGTCTCCGGCACGCGCTGAGCGGCCATGAAGGCATCGAGCGCCGCCCCTGCCCCGAACGCGGCGTTGATCGCCGCCTGGCGCACCACGCCGAGCACAGCGCTGGCGACGAAGGCCAGCATGACGACGGAAGCGGCGCGGGCGATCTGCCCGCCGGTCAGCGCGCGGGCGGAGGAAGAACTAGCGTGCAAGGGATCCCCCTTGTCGGTAGCAAGCGGTACACGTGCGAAGAAGTATAGCAGGGGGACAATGAACAAAGAAAAAAGGGCAGCACGATGCTGCCCCCGCACTGGCCGACGGCTGCTGTTACTGCGTAACAGAGACTTCGTAGCTGGCAGAGACGGTGTCCCAGTTCCAGTCCCACAATGCTTCTTTGATAACTACGATGAAGGTTTCTGCGATATAGGTGGATTGTGATTCCAGTACCAACTTACCTCCGATCAGCGCGTCACCCTGAAGAGAGGCGACCTCTTCCAGAGTGCAGTCTGAAGTCACTCGATGCACCGTGATCGCAGGAAAGAAATCACCTGCTTTCTTGACATACTCGACCCCAAAGGTGCCGGGAACCTCGACTGTGTAGTAGCGATCCTGTTCGCTGGTGATCTGAGCAGACATAGGTTCTCCGACAACTAGAACCGGAGGCTTCTGTATAGTCAGCGTAAACTCCCCAACACTGTCACCGACTCGCCCATCGCCGCGTGTTGCTAAGATCGTGTACTCACCGTCTGCGGGCAACTTTGCCGCAAGCGTTACGTCGCCGATACCATCATTTTGTCCCATCATCCTTGAATTGACATCCAGTAGGATCAGTGCAGGCCAGTCCAGATCGCCAAGTGTCTCTACCTGGGACATCTGAATGATAACCACATCACCTTGCGTGCCAACAAACTTGTAGGGCACCTCGAAATTCTGGTCAGTGATTTCCCCCGTGACCGCTTCCCCATACTGGATGACTGCCACTTCTTCTTGTGCAAATGCAGGGAAGGCTGCCAGAAGAACAACAAACGAGGCTATGAAAGCAAGATGTCGTTTCATTTCAAACCCTCCTCGAAAGTGAGATGTCTTAGTGTTTGGTATATCATTATATTGTGCATCGAATATGAGACAAGTCAAGTGACCCGCAAGAGCATTGGAGAAGCAGCGTGATTTTAACAATCGGGGCACAGGTCGCGCAGACGTAGGGGCCGGTTTCGAAACCGGCCCCTACGTGCCAGGTCGGGGATACGCCTGACTCTGTGTCCTGACAGAGAGGGAACAGTTGCCTCGCCTGCGATGGGAGTCAGTGAACCGCCTGACTACTCCGGCCCCGCCATGCCCGTTGCGATCGCGTAGGTCGTCGCGGCGACGACTTCCGCCGTCATCTCGACCTTCTCCGGCACGACCGCCGCGTACACGTCGCCTTCCGTGTGCATCACGTCGCCTTCGGCAGTCTCCTGGCCCCACCAGG
>JAGPFT010000356.1 GCA_018056405.1 Anaerolineae bacterium | reverse complement strand
TGCGCCCTGGTTGACCTCACCCCCGGCCTCGCTGCGCTCGGCTTGCCCCCTCTCCACGTTGGAGAGGGGGCAGCGAGGCCCGCGTCAGCGGGCCGAGCGGGGGTGAGGTCCGTAGGGGCGTATGGCCCGCCCCTATGGAGGCATTTCGCCAACAGTATCGCTAGCGGGGAAAGGGGGCTGGGGGGATAAGGGGTCAATCAGGTCAAACCGCGCACCTGTTTCTGCTCTGATGTACTGGTAACAGGTTGTTCGCGCACCCTCTGTCACCGATTCCGCCGCCGCAGAGCAACCCTGGCCCCTGCGCAGGGTTATAGTTCATTGCCCACGTTCCCGCCCTGTCTGAACATGCGATATAATGGGCGGCCTGGGCGGTGAACCCGCCCGCCTTGATGAGCACCTCACCGCCCTGCACGCGCTCGCAGCGCGGTACCAACGAATCGGAGGACAGAGCTGTGGATTTCAAACGTGTCGCCGTCACCGGCCTGGGTATCATCTGCCCTGTCGGGAATTCACCGGACGAAGCCTGGCGTAATGCTGCTAATGGCGTCTCCGGCGCGCAGCATATGCCAGAGTTCGAGGAATCGGGTCTCAAGGTCACCTTCGGCGCGCCTGTGAAGAACTACGACCCTGCCGAGCACCTGAATCGCCGCGACCTGCGCCGCACCGATCCGCTGACACAAATGGCCCACTACGCCAGCAAGCAAGCCCTCGAAGACTCCGGCCTGGCCGTGAATGAGCACAATGCCTGGGATGTGGGCGTGCTCATTGGCACGGGCATCGGCGGCATCGAGACCCTGTATAGCAGCATCGAAAAATTCATACAGGAAGGGCCTAGCACGGTCAGCCCGCTGCTGCTGCCGATGATGCTCCCGGACAGCCCCGCCGGGAAGATCGCCATTGATTTCGGGCTGCACGGGCCGAACATGTCCATCAGCACGGCCTGCGCCACCGGCAACAACAGCATCGGCGAAGCCTACGAGATGATCCGGCGCGGCGCGGCAGTGGCCATGCTCGCCGGCAGTTCGGAGGCGGCGCTGCTCAGCCTGACCATCGCCAGCCTGTCCAACATGGGCGCCATCTCGCGCCGCAACGACGACCCGCAGGGCGCGTCCCGCCCATTTGCGGCAGACCGTGACGGCTTCGTGGTCGGCGAAGGCGCGGCCATGCTTGTGCTCGAAGAGCTGGAACACGCCCGTTCGCGCGGCGCGCGCATCTACTGTGAGATGACCGGCTACGCCAGCACCTGCGACGCCTACCACGTCACCGCGCCTATGGAAAACGGCGAGGGAGCGCAGGAGGCCATGCGCCGCGCCATGCGCTGCGCCGGCCTGGCCCCGCAGGACATCAGCTACATCAACGCGCACGGCACCAGCACGCCGCTCAACGATGTCAGCGAGACACGGGCCATCAAAGCCGTCTTCGGCGACTACGCCTACAAGGTCCCGATCAGTTCCACCAAGTCAGTCACCGGGCACCTGATGGGTTCGGCGGGCAGCGTGGAGGCAGTGTTCAGCGTCAAAGCCATCACCGAGCAGTTCATCCCGCCAACGATCAACCTGCACGTCCCTGACCCGGAGTGCGACCTGGACTACACGCCCAATGTGGGCCGTACCGCGCCCATTCAGCATGTGATGAGCAACTCGTTCGGGTTCGGCGGGCACAACGCCGTGCTGATCTTCAGCCAGTACGAGGAGTGAGCGGGCGTCGCCGGGCCTTGTCCCGCGCGCGCTCTGCCAGCAAGGTCAGCGCATGATTGACACGATCCCGCGCTCGCGCCGGCTATTCCAGGGCCGGGCCGCCCCCGCCAAACGACCGCGCACGCTGCGTTACGCGCACGTGATCGGCTGGGGGATGGAGGTGCCTTCGCAGGTGCTCTCCAACAGCGACCTGGAAGCCATCGTCGAGACGAACGACGAATGGATCACCACGCGCACCGGCATCAAAGAGCGCCGCATTGCCGCCCAGCGCGAAACGACCACCAGCCTGGCGACCCGTGCCGCGCAGAAAGCGCTCGACGTGGCCGACGTGCTGCCCGGTGCCATTGACCTGATCATCGTCGCCACAGCCACACCGGAGCACATGTTCCCCAGCACGGCTAGCCTGGTGCAGGACTATCTGGGCGCGACCAACGCCGGCGCTTTTGACCTCAGTGCCGCCTGTTCTGGCTTCGTCTACGGCCTGGATATGGCGGTGAACAAGATTCAGACCGGAGCCATCAACACGGCGCTGGTCATCGGCGCAGAGACGCTCAGCCGCGTGGTGGACTGGACGGACCGGGGCACGTGCATTCTCTTCGGCGATGGGGCGGGCGCGGTCGTCCTGCAGGGCAGCGATACGCCCGGCGGCGTGCTCGGCTCGGTGTTACGTTCCGACGGCTCCGGTTGGGATATGCTCACGTTGCCTACTGCCAATAGCTGCGACACCTACCTGGAAGACGGGACGCACCAACAGGGGCACATCTATATGGATGGGCGCGGCGTCTTTCGCTTCGCCACGCGCGTCATCGGCGACAGCATCCGCGAGGCGCTGGCCCAGGCCGGCCTCACTCCAGACGATCTGGCCCTGGTGATCCCGCACCAGGCCAACCAGCGCATCATTGACCACGCGGCCAAGGCGCTCAAGATCCCCGAGGATCGCGTCTACAGCAACGTCGTTCGTTATGGCAACACCTCCGCCGCCTCGATCCCAATCGCGCTGGCCGAGGCCGTCGAAGAAGAACGCATCAAGCCAGGCGATGTGATCGCCCTGGTCGGCTTCGGCGGAGGGCTGTCGTGGGCGGCGATGGCCATCGAGTGGACGGCTATGCCCACGCGCCCGTCGTACTCGCTCACCTGGGGCCGCCGCCAGGGAGCCTACGCCTACGCCGGGGTGCGCCGTCCGCTGGTCCGTTGGTGGCGACGGCTGATGCTGCTCTCGCCGACGACGTGGATTCTCATGGCGCGCGCCTACCTGCGCCGCCGCCGCGAGCAGATCAACCGCCTGCGCGACGGGAAAGAAGAGCCGGAGTGAGGGAGAAGCCAGTTCTGAGTCAATGCTTTGGAAGCCGTTTGAGAACCCCTCACCCCAGCGCTGCGCGCCACCCCTCTCCCTCAATGGGGCGAGGGGAAAAACCTGCTTCTCTCCCCTTCTCCCCTCAGAGGGTGAAGGGGACAGGGGTTGAGGGGAGCTTTTCAAACGGTCTCTCAGGACTCCAGACTCACGGGCTGCTCTTCGCTCACACGACCACCGGGAACTCGATCAGGCACCGGTCCGCAAAGTCGCTCAGCGGGCGGTTGCGGCAGGCGTACTCCGCATAGACCGCGCGCCCGTCGCGGCGCGTGAACCCGTCGCCGGCGAAGAGCGAGTTGACGTGCAGCGTCCGCTCCAGAAATGCGCGCACCTCGGCGGCCTCGCCGCCCGCTGCCATGATCTGCGCGTAAGGCAATCGCTTCAATGTCTCCCGTGCGGTGCGGACACGATCCCCCCACTCCGGGTACGCAGCCGCGACCAGATCGAGCAGGGCATCCCACGTCGCACGAGCCATCGCGATCTGCGGCGCCATCGCCAGCCTAAAGCGCACGCCCCGCGCCGTCAGCGCACGCACTTCGCCCGGCGCGTAACCGATCTGAGCCAGTACCTCCGCGCCAGTCCGCCCCAGCAAGTCGCCCAACGCCTCGCCATCGAGCATGAACACAACCTTACGTGCCGGGTCGTCGCTGAGCGCGCGGAAGTCTTCCTCGCGGAGTCCGCGCAGCACGCGCCCACAGACGCCCGCCAACGGCGGCGGCGCGCACCGCTCGCCGCGCCCAAAGCAGCGGGCGAACGCTTCGGCATACGCGCCGAACAGATCGGCGGCGCGCGACCCGTGCAGCGTCACCTGTACCGTCATGCGCCCTCCGGGCACGCCGCGACGCTCCGGCGGCGTGCCGTTCACCTTGAGCAAGTCAGCCACAAACATCCTCTCACTGAGGTCACGAGTGGGGCGTATAATACCACACCCTGCACGGGCATGTTATCCACAGCTTATTGACATATCCACAGGTTATGCACAGGTAGTACTCAGTTAATCTGATTCTGGCGCATAAACACTCTGTCTTCTCGCTCAATCGCGCGGAATCTATCCATCGAATTCACAATGGCTGAGTAGTAGCCTCCGGCCAGGCTTCGGAAGTCTAATGC
>JAGPFT010000355.1 GCA_018056405.1 Anaerolineae bacterium | reverse complement strand
CCGATCTGGCGACGCGCAGCCTGGCCCTGGAGAGCGGCGCGGTGCAGATGATCGGCGAACTGCTGCCGACCGATGTCGAGTTGCTGCTGGGCAACACGCAACTCCGAGTTTTCCGGGTGCCCATCCCCGGCCAGCCGCAGCAATTCTTCTTCAATGTGAAGCGCGCGCCCACCGATGAACTGGCTGTGCGCCAGGCGCTGCTCTACGCGACAAACCGCACGGAGATCGTGGATGCTGTGTTTCAGGGGCAATCGCCGGTGGCGCACGGGCCGCTGACCGCGGTGACGCCCTTCTACGATCCAGCGGTGGAGGCGCTTTACCCGTTTGACCCCGCTTTCGCCCAGAGCCTGCTGCAAGGCGCGGGCTATGGCGACAGCGACGGCGACGGCATTTGGGATCGGGATGGCGAGCCGCTGCGCCTGACGATGGTCTTCGCCTCGTGGAACCAGACACCGGAGGTCGCCCAACTGATCCAGAGCGAATGGCGCGACATCGGCATCGAGGTCGAATTGATTCGCGTGCCAGACTTCCCCACGCTGCGCAGCTATGCGCTGGAGGGCGACTTCAATCTCATCGCCTTCTACGACTTCGGCGTGGAGGCCAGCCTGCTGAACCAGTTTTACATGACCGGTGGGGCTAACAACTGGTCTGGCTTCAGCGACTCGGAGCTAGACGGCTGGCTGCACGAGGCCGTGCGCCAGGTGGATGCGGACGCGCGCGCGGCGCTGTACTCGTCGGTGCAGCAGCGTATCATGGAGCAGGCGGTCGTGCTGCCCATCCGCGAGTACGTCAACCTCAACGGCACGACGGCCCGGCTCGATGGCGTGATCTTCAGCGCCCAGGGCTGGTGGCCGCTGCTGCGCAACCTGCAACTGCGCCCCTGACGCACTCTTTGACATATGGGCAAATTCGTCCTTCAGCGGGTGGGGGCAGCGCTGATAGTGGCCTGGATTGCGTTGAGCGCCGCCTTCGTAGTGCTGCGCGCGCTGCCCGGCGACGCTGTGGACGCAACGCTGGCCCGCGCTGGCGCGTCGCCCGCTGAAGTCGCTGCGCGGCGGGAGTCGCTCGGCCTGACGGATCCGCTTTGGCAGCAGTACGCGACCTACCTGGGCGGAGTCGCGCGCGGCAATCTGGGGGAGTCCCTGGTGACGGGCCAGCCCGTCGCGCAGATGATCGGGCAGAATCTCGGCCCGACGGCGGCGCTGGCAGGGAGCGCCTTGCTGGTTGGCGTGACGCTGGGCTTGGCGCTCGGCCTGGTTGCCGGGCTGGCTTCGCGGCGCGCCCCCGGCTGGCTGGCGGAGGGAGCAGCGGCGTTGGCGCTGTCCATGCCGGTTTATTGGACGGCGACGCTGGCTATCTACATTTTCACGGTGGTGCTCGCGGTGCTGCCCGGCGTGGGCGGCAGCGGCCCGCGCCACCTGATTCTGCCCGCAGCGGTGTTGGGCTTCCACACGGCAGGAAGCATCGCCCAGGTGACGGCGCGCAGCATCCGCCGGGCGGCTGGCCAGGACTTTGTGCGCACGGCGCGGGCGAAGGGCCTCGGCGAAGCGGATGTTGCGGATCACATCCTGCGTGTGGGGTTGCTGCCGGTCATCGCGGTTATTGCGCTGCAACTTGGCTTCTTGCTGGGCGGGACGGTGGTCACCGAGTCGATCTTCGTGCGGCAAGGTCTGGGGCGGTTGCTGCTAACGGCGATTGACAACCGCGACTTCCCGGTGATCCAGGGCGTTGTGACGTTAACGGCGCTGGCCTACAGCGCCATCCACGCGCTGGCCGATGTCCTCTATGCGCTGGCTGACCCGCGCATGCGCGTGGAGGGGTAGCGGCATGGCGAACGGCTCGCGGTGGGGACGGTTGCGCGCTGCATTGTTGCTGCTGGCGGCGATGATCGCGCTGGCTACGCTCGCGCCCTGGCTGGCGACTCACGACCCGCGCCAGGCCGTGCCGGAGGAGCAACTTGCGCCACCCACGAGCGAACACTACTTCGGCACGGACCTACTGGGGCGCGACGTGTTCAGCCGCACGCTGTATGGAGGCCGGCGCACGCTGGGCGTGGCACTGCTGACTGTCCTGATTGCTCTGGGGCCGGGATTGGCCATCGGCATTGCGGCGGGCTACGGCGGGCGCTGGCTCGACGCCAGTCTGATGATGCTGATGGATGCTCTGCTGGCCTTCCCCAGCCTGATCCTGGCCCTGACGCTGATCGCCCTGCTGGGGAGCGGGACCGTTCAGGTGGCGCTGGCCGTAGGCATTGCGGGTATCCCCTCTTATGCCCGTGTGACGCGCGCGGCGGTGATCCAGGCGCGGTCGCTGCCGTTTGTGGAGGCGGCGCGGGCACTCGGCGCGCGACCGCGCGCGATCCTCTGGCGACACGTCGTCCCGACAGCGGCTCCGCCGCTGCTGGCGTTTGCCGGAGTGACGCTCAGTTGGGCGCTGCTCAACGGGGCGGCGCTGATGTTCCTCGGCTACGGAGGCGACATCGCCGCGCCGGAGTGGGGGGTCATGCTGGCTGACGGGCGCGCCGCGTTCCGCAATGCGCCCTGGGTGGCGCTGGCTCCCGGCGTCGCGCTGAGCGTGACGGTGCTGGCGATCAACCTGCTGGCGGGCGGACTGGCTGAGCATCCGGCGGACGGATAGCGGAGGGAGGGGATGAGGTCGCGTAGGGACGTATCGCCATACGCCCCCAGGGGGCCGCAGCAGAGCAGCGCGGGTCCACGAACAACCTGTTGCGAGGGGGAGTTCCGGGAATGCTCGCTGAAGGCCTCTCCCCTCAATCCCCTCTCCAGCCGAGCTAGAGGGGGGACGATCGGGCAAGCGGTTTTCCCCTTCCCCTGGCTTTGCTGGGGGAAGGGGCCAGGGGATGGGGGCGTTCTGGCGAATGCCCAACAACTTGTTCGTGGACCCGAGCAGCGCCTCTACCGGGTGGATGTGGCTACGGGCTGAAGACCCCGCCGATGGCGAAGCGCACTTCGTTGGAGCGTGCCTCCCCGACCCACACGCCCTGCGTCGTGGCGTACTGCGGGTAGGGGGTGGCGGTGGCGTCAATGGGCTGGATGGGGCGCGGGTCGCCGGGGCTGGTGTTGCGGTAGTAGGCGCGGATGCGGTATTCGCCTTCGGTCACGCCGATGGCGGCCAGATCGGTGGCGCTGAGCGTGTACTCCTCGCTACAGCGGGCGTGCGAGCCGAGCAGATGCAGAGTGTTGGGGTTGCTGAAGGTGGCCGGCGGCTGGTAGGTGCGCCCCTGGTCGGCGATGGGCGCGCCGCCGCCCACGCGCGTGATCTCAAACGTGACTCCGGCGACGGTCTGGTTGGCGGTGAGGATCGGCTCGTCCAGATTAAGGTGCAGGATGATCGGTCCCTGGTCTTCGTTGATGAAAGTCAGGCGCAGCCGGACGGCCTCCCCGCTGTTGAAGCGTTCTTTGTCCAACGCCAGCTCGAGGTCCAGCGCGCCGCGCTGATCGCTGTTGAAAGCGAGCACCGAGCGGTTGTTACCCCCCAGGGGGGGTGCCAGTTCTGAACAGCGCGGGCCGCTGCGCACTTTAGGGAAGACTCGTGGGAAGACCAGCAGTGCCAGCAGAACGGCAATGGACAAGGCGACCGCCAGCCCCCGGCGGGTGAAGGATAGCCGTCCCCGAATTCCTCCCGCTGCCATCGCCTGCTATGTTCCTTCGTGGCTGAGCCAGTCGCGCACCATGCCGATCACTGCGTCCGGCGCGGTCTGCGCGGCGTCCAGCCAGTGGATGCCAGTATCGTGACCGCGAAACCAGGTGTACTGCCGGCGAGCAAAGGCGTGAGATGCGTGCTTGATGGTGCGGATGACCTCGTGCAGCGCTGCATCCCCGGCGAAATACGGTCGCCACTGGGTGTAGCCCAGGCCGGACATGGCCGGACAATCCCAAGTATAACCCGCATCGAGCAGGGCGCGCACTTCGCGCTCCAGCCCGGCGGCGATCATGCGATCCACGCGGGCGTCAATACGTTTGTAGAGAGCTTCGCGCGGCAGGGTGAGGCCGATCTGCAGGACGCGGTAGGGGGGCGGGGACTTGCGCTGCAGGACGGTGATCGGCGTGCCGGTGAGCAGGCAGACCTCCAGCGCGCGCACGACGCGGCGGATGTTGCGGTAGTCAATGCGCCCGGCGGCGACGGGGTCAACAGCGCGCAGACGGT
>JAGPFT010000354.1 GCA_018056405.1 Anaerolineae bacterium | reverse complement strand
GCTCAGCGCAGAGTAGACGGCCTGCGCGAACAACCTGGCCCCGTTCACACATTGATAACAGTCAGGTGCTACGCTGGCAGGAGACGGGACCTCATCTAAAATGCTCAAGACCTTGCGCAGCCGTTTGTTGCTTTCCTACGTGGCGATTCTGCTGATCCTGCTCGTGCTGGTCGGCTTCATCCTGCTCGCTTCTCTGCGGGCGCGACCGCTGCCCACCGATGAGATCACCAGCGACCTGACTGCTGTGCTGCTCGACGTGCGCGCGGCGGAGACCATCCGCGTCGAGTTCAAGATAGCAGGGGAGCAGGGCATGGGAATGAGAGCGCGGCTGGGCGCGTATGGGCAGTTGCTCACCGACTATCTCAGCGAACTCAGCGCAGAGCGCGGGGTGCGGGCGCTGCTCGTCAGCGAAGACGGCGTAGTGCGCTACGATTCCGAGGGCATCCTGGCGTCCGGCGACTCCGTCCGCGAGATCGAGCACACGCCGCTCGTCCCGCCCAGCCGCATCCGCCTGAGCGGTCTATACAAGGGCCGCTTCGTGGACGCCGACGACAGCCAGTGGCTGTTCGTCGCGCAGCCGCTCTTCCCGATGGCCGAGATGAGAGCGGACCCGTCGTACCTGCTGATCGCCGCCCCCGTGCCGCGCGCCACACTGCGCGAGGTCTTTCGCCTGTTTGGAGACACGTTCTTCGCGCCGCTGGCCCAGGCCGGGCTGGTGGCGCTGGCGATTGCGGTGGGGCTGTCGCTGCTGATCGCCGGCTCAGTAGCCCGCCCGTTGCAGCGCATGAGCGCAGCCGCGCGGCGCATTGCCAACGGCGACTACCACCAGCGTGTGGAGGTTGCCGGGCCGCACGAAGTGCGCGCCCTGGCTCGCTCGTTCAACGACATGGCCGAGCGAGTGGCCACAGCCCAGCAGGCGCAGCGCGATTTCCTGGCCAACGTGTCGCATGACCTGCGCACGCCGTTGACCAGCATCCAGGGCTTCTCGCAGGCCATCGCCGAAGGTGTGACCTCCGATCCGGCGGCGGCGCAGCGCGCGGCACAAATCATCCATGATGAGACAGCGCGACTGCATCGCATGGTCGAGTCGCTGCTCGACCTGGCTCGCCTCGAAGCCTCCCGGATGGACATGCGGCTCGGCCCAGTCGCGCCGGGCGACCTGCTCCGCGCGGTGGGGACGGGTTTTTCGGGCCAGGCGCGCGAGCGCCAGATAGACCTGCGGCTGATTGTCCCCCAGGCCCTGCCGCCCGTCAGCGGCGACGGCGACCGGCTGGCTCAGGTCTTCACCAACCTGCTCGATAACGCCCTCAAGCATACGCCGCCCGGCGGGACGGTAACGCTGAGCGCGGCGCTCTCGGACGGCGGCATTGTCGTCACCGTGCGCGACACAGGCGAGGGCATTCCGCCGGACGAAATCAGCCGCATCTTCGAGCGCTTTTACCAGGTGGACAAGAGCCGCCAGCGCGACCGCCTGGAAGACGGGTGGGGACTGGGGCTGGCCATCGCGCGCCAGATCGTCGAGGCGCATGGCGGGACGATCCGGGTGGACAGCACGGTTGGCCAGGGCACGACGTTCACAGTCTGGCTGCCGCTGGACCGAGAGTAGCGCAAGAGCGGTGATTGGTTGTTGGTGATTAGTGGTTAGTGGTCAGTTATCAGCGATCAGAGGGCGCGTGTACCCGAAGTCCAGCTCCTGCGTTTGAGGTCAGGGGCCGGAGCATACATCCCCGACTCATCACTTCCCCCTCATGACTCAAGACTCCCCATCACTGACGACTGAAAACCGACCACTGAGAACCAATCACCAATGACCGCTGCTCACTGATCATCCATCACCCCATGCAGCCGGGCGATCTGCTCCGGCGTGCCGATGACGATCAGGATGTCACTGGCCTGGAGCAGAGTGTCCGGGCTGGGGTTGAAGCGATAGCCGCCCTGGGCAGGCTGAATGGCGAGCACGATCATGCCGGTGCGCCCGGCCACGTCTGCCTCGGCCAGCGTCTTGCCAGCCAGGGCGGGTACGTGGGCCACATGGATTTCTTCCACGCGTAGCGTCTGGTCGGGGACGCGCAACATCTGGTCGAGGAAGACGACAACAGCAGGGCGCAGCATGACGGAGGCCATGCGCAGGCCCCCGATCAGGTTGGGCGACACAACTTCGTTGGCCCCTGCTTTGATCAGCTTGCTCATGTTGGCGTCGTCGTTGGCACGGGCGACGATGCGCAGCCGGGGATTGAGCGAGCGCGCCGTCAGCACGATGAAGACGTTGTCCTTGTCGTCGCCCAGCGCGGCGATCAGGCCGCGCGCCCGCGCAATGCCAGCCAGATGCAGCGTGTCGTCCTGAGTGGCATCGCCTTGCAGGTACAGGAGGTCCCCGTGCTGGCGAATCTCGCCAATCACCGCCGGGTCTTGCTCGATGACGACGAATGGCGTGCGCGTCTGGTGCAGCTCGCTGGCGATGGGCCTGCCAGTGCGTCCGCCACCGCACAGGATGATGTGGTCGGTCAGTCGGGCGATGCGCTGGTCCATATGACGCTCCCGTAAAGCTCGGTAGAACTCGCCCTCGACGACAAAGCTGATAATCGTCGAGATGGCATAGCCGGCGATGCTGATGGAGGCGACGATCAGGCCGATAGTGAAAATGCGCCCGCTGTCTGAAAGCGGGCGTGTCTCGGCGTAACCGACGGTCGCCATGGTGATGACCGTCATGTAGAGCGCGTCGAGCAAGTCCCAGCCTTCCAGCAGGACGTAACCGGCGGTACCACCGCCCACAACCAGGGCCATCAGCAGCAGCGCGCGGTAGAGCCGGGTTTGGTGGCGAGTTGCACGCCGCGTGAGCGGTGGCGCAGGAGAGGCTGAGGATGGGTGAATGCTATTCACTGGGTGCTGACGGCGTGCTGGGGTCTCGCGGACGATACGCTCAGTGTAGTCCAAGTCCATAGGGCGCGCTATGGGGGCAGTAGGGGTGCAAAACCTTCGGGTAGGGGCATAGGGCCATACGCCCTACGACCTCACCCCCAGCCTCGCTACGGCCGGCTCGCCCCCTCTCCAACATGGAGAGGGGGCAGTGAGGCGCGCCAGCGCCGAGGGGGGTGAGGTAAACAGGCTGGTGTGCGGCGACCCTTGATACGTTTGGCCTGGGGCCGGTAGCCCCGCGCTGCGTTTCGGTGTATGGTACTGGGCAGCAACCAGGAGGAGCGCAGCATGATGACAGCAGCCCCCCGTTTCACCGCCCGGCAGTGGCTCGCCGCGCTTCTGGCGCTCGTCGCAGCCTTGATCCTGGCCGCGTGCGACCGCGAGAAGACGGATGTGCGCCTTTCACTGGACGAGCGCGCGTCGGCCTACGAACAATCGCTGCGGGCTGAGCTAGACTGGCTGTGGCAGAACCGCATTGACGCAGCGAGCCTGGGCCGGCCTGGCGAAGGGCGCTGCACCGTCCCGGACTTTGCTCACGTCCCGCCGACGATGGACGACGACGCGCGCGCCGCCGACGACCTCGGCGGCAAAATCGTGGATCAACTCACCTACGCCGGCCAGTTGATCGCCGACAGCCGCGCGCGCTGGGAGCAGTTTTGCGCCAGGGGTCTCACCGCCTCAGATACGGTCGCCTTCCTCGATTCGCGCCTGAACGCAGCAGCGCGTAGCCTGAACCTGGCCCGCGAATGGCTTGACGCACGCGCCGAATCGCGGCGGCGAGCAGGAGGGTGAGGTCGCCGGACGGCGAGAGCGTGGTATGAACGTGGCGCTCTCGACAGGAAGAGGGCGCTCTGTTGACCTCACCCCCTGACCTCGCTACGCTCGGCCTGGAACAGACTTCCGAAGTTTCCGAAAACTTCGGAAGTCTTAGTGCGGCGGGAGGCCCCTCCCCCTGGCCCCCTCCCCGGCAGAGCCAGAGAGGGGGAACGTGTTTGCATCCGGCGATCCAAGTCCCCCTCTCTAGCTCGGCTGGAGAGGGGGATTTAGGGGGAGAGGCCTGTAGGGGCGGCGATCAGACTTCCGAAGTTTCTGAAAACTTCGGAAGTCTTAGTGCTGCAGAAGGCCCCTCCCCCTGGCCCCCTCCCCGGCAAAGCCAGAGAGGGGGAAGATACGGCGTCTGCGGCCAAAGTCCCCCTCTCTAGCTCGGCTGGAGAGGGGGATTTAGGGGGAGAGGCCTGTACAGGCGGCGATCAGACTTCCGAAGTTTC
>JAGPFT010000353.1 GCA_018056405.1 Anaerolineae bacterium | reverse complement strand
CGCCATAGTCCACGTACACGGCGTAGAAGGCGGTTTGGGCGGCGGGCACGCCGGCTTCGCGGAAGATGTCGGCGGTCACTTTTTCGCGCAGCAGCGACGAATCGCTCCAGTTGCTAGAGAAGCTGAGCTGCTTGAAGCCGTAGAAGCGTTGGTTCTTGATCTCCGGGTAGTCGTCCTCAAACTCGTCGAAGTCTAGCTTGAAGGGCAGTTTCCAATTGCCGCTGCCCCAGGTGCTCATGAGGCTCGAATTGCCCTTGAAGCGAATGCCCACGTTGGTCCAGGTCTGGCCCTCGAATGTGACGTCTGCTGCCACCCAGATCGGATTCTCGGTGGTTTCCATGCCCGGCATACCACCCGCGCCCATGCCGCCGGGGCGCTCGCCCATCGCGGGCGGGGCGAAGCCCTGCGGTGGTTGGCCGCCAGGGGCAAACTGGCCAGGGGCAGCACCCTCTGGGCGTTCGCCCATCGCGGGCGGGACGAAGCCTTCGGGCGGCAACTGGTCAGCGGCAGGCCCTTCGCCCATTGGCTGGCGGCCTTCGCCGCTTGCTCTCGTCCCGAACTCTCCATATAGCTCGGTCATGTTATCCAGCATGGCCTGCCAGTTTTCGGGGGAAAGGGTGATGGTGATGGTGTTAACCTCATCCTGGGGAAAGACGACCGCGTAATCAGGGTCTGTTGAGTTCCCGTGCGAATACTCGTCCCAGCCCGTCGGGCGCGCCGTTTCCTCGTCGCTTTGGGCGCGAACAGGGCCGGCGATCAGCGAAAGACTGACGATGATCCCCGTGAGAAGGTATGGAGCTGCGGTGCGCGTTTTCATTGATGTGTTCCTGATAGCTTCGCCGATGCAGATAGTGTGCGGTCTTGCGGCGGCGCTAGCCGTCGAACGAGTCCTTGTCGGACGGGACGAGGTGATTGGATACAAAGCTGACTTCTCTGGTATCCAGCGCGCGAGAGTTGTAGTAGACGGTCAGTTCTGCCGAGTCGCGCAGGAAGTTGAGCCGCCCGATTTCTACGCGCTGGATCGGCAATCCTGTGCGCTCTTGGAGATCGGCCAGCAGCAAGGGCCAGTTTTCGGGGCGGATCATCTCGATGCGCTCGTAGACGATGGACTTGCGGCTTTCGTAGTCGAATCCCCAGCCCTGTTCGAGCAGGTAGAGCACGCCGACGGTGGCGATGTTGGCGACGGCGAACTCGGCATAGTTGCGCTCCTGGAGCAGGAGGGAGTTGAGCACCGGCAGGGCGATGATGACGAACAGATAGGTCATCTCGCGGATGGGGACGGTGATGGTGCGGTAGCGCAATACCGTGAAAATGGCGAACAGGCCGAAGCCCACGCCGACGCTGAGACCTGTGTTGCTCAACAGGCGCATCACGAAGAAGATGACGGTGTTGAAGGCGAAGAAGGTGAACACATAGTCCTTGTCGCGGCGGTTCGGATAATAGATGAAGCGCACGATCACCGTCACGATCGCCAGGTTGATGACGAACCCCAGTGCAGAGTCAACGAGCGTAGCCATCAGCCTGCTCCTCTTGCATCAGTCGCTCTACCAGCCTCATGCGCGTTTTGAAGTTGTTGCTCTTCACGTTGTCGTAGAGCAGGCAAACGCCGGCGCAGTACTTGCTGAAGCGCGTCGGCTGGATGCCCAGCTCGTGCATGGCCCGCATGAAGCTCGAATGAGGCGAGTAGTGCGCTTGCTTGACCTCGGCAACCGCAATGCCTGGCAGCGCGGCGTAGGCGTCTCCCCAGCCGAACTCCAGGTTCACGTCGAGCGTCAGACGCTCGTGAGTGTCTTTGCTGGCCAGGGTCATCCGCGCGAATCTGTTCCAGAGCTTGGGTTCAAGCTGGTGCGAGCTGAGAGGGGTGTGCGTTGTGACAAACTGATCGGCGCGCGCATCTACGACGGGGGCAATGGTTGGCGTTTGCAGCCGGTATTTGACCGTGTGGTTCTGATTCGTCTTGCACTTCACTTCCCAGAAGATCAGGTTAGACTCGACATACTCGCGGATGCGCACTTTGTAACGGACGCGCAGGCCATTGTGATGCTGACGGTACAGCGCGAAGTCGCCCGTGTCGAAGTAGAGGTTCTGGTAGTGATTCAGGCGCGTGCCATTGATACAGAGCACCCAGTACTGGCCGGCGATCATCCGCAGCGCGCGCTCAAGCTGACTGATGCGCATGATGTACTTGGTATCCGTGCGGTCGAGCAGCTTGACGTGCTGCAACTCGGCGAGGCTGATCGGCTCGAAGCGCGTCAGCAAAGAGTCCACCCGTGCGAGGGGGTGCTCATACTCGCAAGCTGTGCTCGCGGCTTCTATCAGACGGGTCTCGGAAGCGGTGATCATAAGGCTCTCCCTGGCTTACACAGACCTGGTCCCACGATGGCAAGCGGGCAGGGCCATCGTCCATCTGTGCCCAACGATACCTGAGAGATATTCAGAAGTTGTTCAGGTTAGCTTAGAAGTGACTGATTGCCTGTTGGCGGAAGACCACCGCTCTGCCCAGGGCGTTGTGTACTGTTTTCTCGGCGGGCGCGCCGTCGGCGCACACGTGGCGTGGCCCAGCAGTTTGGGGATAGTCCTGGCCACGCACGATGAAAAAACAGGGGCGAGATAGCGGGGGCGTTGGCAATGAAACCGGCTGCTACCCCTTGAGGATTGACAGGAGGTGCGAGGAGTGTGTGCAAAGGTTGTCAGAGATACGTGTGATGCTGGCAATAGCCTCACCCCCAGCCTCGCTGCGTTCGGCTTGCCCCCTCTCCACCACGTGGAGAGGGGGCGGCGAGGCGCGTGAGCGCCGAGCGGGGGTGAGGCTCGGAGACCATGCGGAAACCTCACCCCCCAACCCCCTCTCCGTTTACGGAGAGGGGGAGTAAGTATCTGGCTCAGTCCCCTCTCCGCGTGTGGAGAGGGAACTTCATAGCGGCCCGACTCCCCCTCTCCACCACGTGGAGAGGGGGCGGCGAGGCGCGTGAGCGCCGAGCAGGGATGAGGCTCGGAGACCATGCGGAAACCTCACCCCCCAACCCCCTCTCCGTTTACGGAGAGGGGGAGTCGCTGTGCGGTTAAGTCCCCTCTCCGCGTGTGGAGAGGGAACTTCATAGCGGCCCGACTCCCCCTCTCCACCACGTGGAGAGGGGGCGGCGAGGCGCGTGAGCGCCGAGCGGGGGTGAGGCTCAGAGACCATGTGGAAACCTCACCCCCCAACCCCCTCTCCACACGCGGCGAGGGGGCTGTGCCAGGCACCCAGAGCGCGGGACGGCGCAGCAGATCGCCTCGCCGCCGGCCGGGGACGTTCTCCTCTCCGCGTGTGGAGAGGAGGACAGGCTGAGCGCAGCGAAGCCAGGAGGTGAGGTAAGGCTCTGCACACCGAAAGTTGATGCGATTACCCTGCACCCCCCCAACTCCGCCCTCAACAGGCCCCCGGCGCGTGTGGTATAATCGTCGCACAGCAACGACGACGTTTCCAGGCCCCTCGTGGGGCCTTTGTGTGAGGGATTGACGCATGGCGGACAGGACGTTGCTCGACAAGCTGGCCGGCATCGAGGCGCGCTACGATGAACTGGAGCGCCTGATCGCGGACCCGGCCAACGTCAGCGACTACGAGAAGGTGGCCGAGTACGCCCAGGAGCGCGCTGAGATCGCCGACATCGTGAGCGCGGCGCGCCAGTACCGCGCGGCGCTCGATAACCTGGAACAGGCCGAGGCGCTGCTTCACGACCCGGACATGGCCGACCTGGCCCGCGAGGAAGCTGACCGGCTGACCGAGGAAGTGCCCGCGCTGGAAGACCGGCTGCGGCGGATGCTGCTGCCCAAAGACCCGCGCGACGCCAAAAACGTCATCGTCGAGATTCGCGCCGGGGCGGGCGGCGACGAGGCGGGCATCTTCGCCGCCGACCTGTTCCGCATGTATTCGCGCTACGCCGAGGATCACGGCTGGAAGGTCGAGGTAGTCAGCGCGCACGAGACCGGCGTCGGCGGCTATAAGGAGATCATCTTCGAGGTGCGCGGGGCGGGGGCCTTCTCGCGGCTCAAGTACGAGAGCGGCGTGCACCGCGTACAGCGCGTGCCGGTCACCGAGAGCCAGGGGCGCATCCACACCTCGACGGCCACTGTCGCTGTGCTGGCCGAGATGGACGAAGTGGACGTCGAGATCGATCCGCGCGACCTGCAAATTGACACCTACCGC
>JAGPFT010000352.1 GCA_018056405.1 Anaerolineae bacterium | reverse complement strand
GCGCGATCCCCGGCTGCCACCGAAGACCAGCAGCGTCTTGCGCGCCGGGTCGAGTCCCAGGGCACGGAGGCCCGCTTCGCGGCTGGCGCTCAGAATCTCCGGGCGCAGCGGGTAGCCGGTCGTCACCACGCGCTTGCCGGGGAAGAAGGCGGCGGTCTCCGGCACGGTCGCGGCGATGGTGTGGGCGAAATAGCGCCCCAACAGCTTGAGCGTCAGGCCCGGCTCGATGTCCGGCACGTAGATGACGATGGGGCGGCGCAGCAGCCAGCAGGCCGCCGCCATCGGGAAGCCGACCCACCCACCCGTCAGGAATAGCACCTGGGGGCGCAGCCGCAGCACCAGGATCAGCGACTGGACGATGCCGAGGGCGATCTTGACCGCGCTGGCGATCTGCTCTTTGCGCGGGATGCCGTGCAACGGCCCGGCCAGCACTTCGTGGTAGCCGTCGAAGTGCACGTCAGCGCGCTGCACCAGGTCGCGGGCCATATCGCCGCGCGCGCCGACGAAGGTCAGCGTCAGGTCGTCGTACAGGCGGCGCAGCGCCCCGGCCACAGCCAGTGCGGGGTAGACGCCGCCGCCGGTTCCCCCGGCAGAAATCATGATGCGCACGAGTCGGTCTCCATCGGTGTGTGGCTGGTGGTGATCAGTGGTCACCGGCTGGCCGGCTGCTGGACGCTCTCATGTGAGAGCCAGCCGATTCGCGCGCCGGTTGACCTTGACATGCTCGCCCATTCGCCCCTACACTACCAATAGAAGTGGGCTGGTCACTGCGTAGCGGGGGCTGGCCTCTTCTTCTCTCTTGGCAAGATCACCAGGCCAAACCCTTTGTAGCCAGCAATCTGATGTACTTCTCGCCCCCTTCGGACCTAACTGGTCCTCCAGTCAGGAAGGGAGACAGCCGTCGGTGGGGATCCCCTGGCCTGCTGCCCGCGTGTTGCTGCGCTCCCGTTCTCCTCCGACAGTGCGTAAGAAACAAATAGTGACGTGCTCGCGTGATTGAGACATACAAAAGACGCCGTTCATCATCTGCGGCTACACCGTGTGCTCTGCCTGGGAGATACTCTTCCTCTGCCGCAACCACAAATACCGCGTCGGCGTCCAGCCCTTTTGCCTGATGCATTGTCATTAGGTTTATCGCACCCTTCTCTCTCTCTTGCTCCTTCTCTCCAATGGAGATATTGATAGCACGAAGCAATGTCTCAAGATCGGTCACCTGAGTCGCTTCAAGTACCCGCTCGAACACGTTGCAGACAGCTTCACGAGTCTTTGGCTGCCTGATATGTCTGGCCGAAAGATCGCGAACATAGGTCATCAGATCGGGTGCGCTGTCGGGTTCTTCAGCCGCAATGACCGCTTTGATCCTCTCAACTTCTATCTTGACCGTATTTCCGAAAGGCGGCAGAACGTCGGGATCGGATGCAACCTTCTCCAGAACCCCGTGAAAAGTCTCTCCTTGCTTACGCGCTAACTCGTATAGGGCAGCCAACGTCTTTTCCCCGATCCTATTGCTTCCCAAGCCGAGCATAGTCCTCCAGGCAAGGTGATCTTGAGGATTTACAATCAATCTGAGTAAACACAGGAAGATCCGCCCTTCAACTTGTCTTGAACCTCCATCGATCTCTGGGCAATTCATTGGTTCGAGAGGATTGGCAACTACGGCTACTCTCAGGCCCTGCCGGCGGAGTGCTTCGCTGATTGGTTTGGAGAAGCAGCTATGGCGGTCACTTCTGAACAGAATGAGAATCTCTTCAGGCGCAACATTCTCTTCGCAGATCAGCCACTCACAGATCTCCGCAATTGCGGTGGCTTCCTGGTCTTCATCTTGGAAACCCAGTATTCGCACTTCCCCAGCGCCAGGGTGACCCGTTGTTTGAAGTCTCTTCTTGATTCTTCGCGGATCTTGTTCAGCAACATAATGGGCAAGGTCGAGTATTCTCTGGTCACATCTCTTACACTCGATAAGTTCGAGAAGTTTGCAGGGCTTGTACTTGTGATCGAACTGTCGGATGCCGTCTGGCTCAGCATAGCGAAAGCCGTAGATACTCTGGTCATCGTCACCTGCGCAGAAGAGTTCCGCCCCTCTCCTTGTGATCTCCTCAATAACGCCAAGATCACAAGCGTTGAGGTCTTGGTATTCATCAACAAGTAGATGGCCTGCCGATTCAACCTCCAATTCACCTTCCACAATTGACTGGTATAGCTGATATACCAATTCGCTGCGTAAAGTGTATCCATATATCCCTCGATGTTCGCGCCATGCACCCAGGAAATTCGGATCAGGGAATCTCTTTTCCCAGTCAGGTGCAAGACGCTCCCAGTTCGCCGAAAGTTGGTCGAACAAGCCACTTACGTTCTCGACTCTTTTGAGACCAAGTATGCGCTTCAACTCTTCATGGATGATCCAGCGTTCTTCATAATCATCAGCAATTCTAATGGGCTGGGGCAATCGTGTTCTTGTCGAGTGTCTCAAGATCGTCGTCAGTGCAAAGGAATGGAGTGTGGAGATGCGCGGCAACGTGCGGCCCTTGCCCAATACAGATTCAACTCTCTTCCTCAACTCCGCCGCTGCCACACGGGTGAACGTCAAGACCAGAATTGTAGATGGCTGGATTCCTTTCTCTTCCACCAAGTACAGGACACGCCGAGTTAAGCAAAGGGTCTTTCCTGTTCCAGGACCTGCCAGCAGGCGTGCATGTTTGCCCACGTGAGAGGCTGCTTTCTTCTGCTCATCCGTCAAGCCATCATCCCAAGCCATTTGTTTTCCCTCCCAGAACGTCGGACACCGTCCCCGACCGAGCAGTGCCGTCGTGCACAAAAGACCTCACTCCTGCCGCCGCCTGGGAATCGCGCTGCGGCTGACCGCCCGCGAAACGTTGAGCATCACGCCCACGCCGGCCAACACCGCTACCAGGCTCGACCCCCCGTAACTGATGAACGGCAGCGGCACCCCCGTCGGCGGGATCATGGCCGTCATCACGGCGATGTTGAGCAGCGCGTCGTAGGCGATCCAGCAGGTCACGCCCGCTGCCAACAGCCCGCCGAACGCATCCGGCGCGTAGCGAGCGATGGTGAAGCCCCGGTAGATCAGCGCAACGAACAGCACGATAACCATGAAGGTACCCAGCAGTCCCAGCTCCTCGCCGATCACGGCGAAGATGCTGTCCGTGTGCGGGAAGGGGAGGTTGTTGGCGAACTTCTGCCGGCTCTCGCCCAGGCCCACCCCCGTCAGCCCACCGTTGATGAAGGCCGTCACCGCCTGCTGCACGTGATCGCTGGCCTGGCGCAGGTCTTCGATGGCGGCCCAGTGCGCGGTGAGACGCTGCTGCGCGTAGTCCAGGTGGCTGATCAACTGCCAACCGGCCACACCCATCACCCCGCCGATGACGACCATCTGGAACAGGTCTGCCCCAGCAATGAAGAACATGCTCAGCGCCGTCGCCAGGATGCTGGCCGCCGTGCTCAAGTCTGGCTGGAGCACGATCAGAAAGACAATCGTGCCCACCAGAAAGCTGAAGGGGATGATGCCGTAGGTGATGCGGCGGATGCGATTGCGCTTGGCAGCCAGCCACGCCGCCATGTAGAGCACCACCGCGAACTTGGCCAACTCGCCCGGCTGGACTGATCCTTTGATCAGCGAGCGCTGCGCCTGAAAGCGCGTGTCGCCAAAGCGCAACACCAGCACCAGCAGCACGATCACCACGCCGATCAGCGGCACGGCCAGCCGCCGCCAGATGTGGTAGTCCATGCGCGAAAACAACAGCGACACGGCCACGCCCAGCACCATCGAGCGCAGTTGGCGCACAAAGAAGTAGGTCGTGTTGCTGGCATTGCCCGTCACCTGGTAGCTGACATCCATCGAGGCGCTGTAGACCATCATCAGGCCGACCGCGCACAGCCCGGCCACCACCAGCCCCAGGTAGAGGTCGAACCCGGCAGCGTAGGCGCGGCGGCGTCCGGCCACTTCCTGGCGATCCACCGGCGGTGGAGCCTGCGGGCGCGGCGGGCGCACCAGCGCATCGGCGTAGTTGAACTCGGCGTCGTCGTCAATGTACTGCGGGACGTTGGTCATGACAGGCTCTCAAGCTCTCAGCCGATCAGCTTTCAGCGCTCAGCCAGCCCAACATGGGCAGCGCAGAGCGTGTGTCTACCTTACCGTATGGAGCGGCCCGGCGCTATTCCTGCTCAC
>JAGPFT010000351.1 GCA_018056405.1 Anaerolineae bacterium | reverse complement strand
GTATGGTGGGCCGGTAACGGCATTATACACTACGCCAGAATCGTCGGGCAACCCTGAGGGCGCTGGGGGATGCGGGCGAAGGTTGTCGCAGGGGCGTAGTGCACTACGCCCCTACGGGAGCACGCCATCAGCCGCCTGTACCATTGAGCGCCAAGGTATCCTGGGCATTTTCGTGAAGTGGGTCAATGCACCCCGACGGGGCGCAGCAGCGCCCAGGTTTGGCACGCACCCGATGCTGCCTGCGGCAAAACGGCCCGCGAACGGCCTGGCATGGCGGGCCGTAGAACACGCCGCACCACTGACGAGGCTGCCGATGCAGACGTTCCGCTCCATCTATGTGTCAACCGCCGAGTGGCGTTGGGTGATCGCGATCAGCGGGCTGCTCGTGGCCCTGACGATGGCTCCCTACGCCTGGGCGCTGGCGCGCAACCAGTCGGCGACGGACTGGCAGTTCATGGGCATGCTCTCCAACCCATTGGACGGCGCGACCTACCTCTCTAAGATGGAGCAAGGCCGCGCCGGGTCGTGGCTTTTCCAGCTACGCTACACCCCGGAGAAGCACGACGGGGCCGTCTTCCATATGTTCTATCTGTTCCTGGGGCACATGGCGCGCGTGCTGGGCCTGTCCAGCCTGGTGATGTACCATCTGGCGCGCATGGTGACCAGTTTCTTCATGTACATCTCGCTCTACCAGCTTGGGGCGACGATCTGGGTGCGCCAGCGCCCGCGCCGGTTGTTCTTCGTGTTGGCCGCTGTGGGGTCGGGGCTGGGCTGGCTGGTGTTGCTCTTCAACCCCGACGCGCTGGCCGCCGATCTGACCATTCCCGAAGCGTTCCCGTTCTACGCCTCGTACACCAACCCGCACTTTCCGATGAGCATCGCCAGCCTGGCGCTGATCGTCAGCGCGTACCTGGTGGTCTTTCGGCGGGGATACCAGAGCGCGCCCAGCGTCGAGAATGGGGGGCTGGGGGTGTTGCTGCTCTCGATGGTGCTGGCGCTGATCCAGCCCACCGCGCTGATTCCCATCGCCGGCGCGCTGGTGCTCTATGTGGGCGTGCGCTTCTGGTTCACGCGGGCGTGGCCGGCACACGAGCTACGCTGGGCGGCGATGTTGTGGCTGCCGATGATCCCCTTCGCCGTGTACGACTTCGCTGTATTCCACTTCAACGACATCATGGGCGCTTTCAACGCGCAGAACCAAACGCCGTCGCCCGCGCCCTGGCTGATGCTGTTCGGCTATGGCTTGCTGCTGATCGTGGCCATCCCCGGTCTGATACGCGCCGTGCGCCGCTTCGAGCGCGATGGCGATCAGTTCATGCTGCTGTGGCTGATCGTCAATATCGTCGGGCTGTACGCGCCGTTCAATCTGCAACGCCGCCTGGCGATGGGCCTGATCATCCCCCTGGTCTACTTTGCCGTGCGCGCCCTGGAAGACACCTGGTTTTACCGGGTGCCCGATCGCTGGCGCGCGCCCGCCCTCATCGCCCTGATTGTTTTCCTGGTGCCGAGCAACCTCCTGCTGCTGACCATTCCGCTGTACGGCGCTGTCTTCGAGCCGGATAGCGGTTTGGAGCAAGGGCTGCTGATCGAGGCGGATTACTGGCATATCTTCGAGTGGCTGCGCGACGAAGGTGACAAAGACGCTGTGGTGCTGGCTTCGCCCAACATCAGCCTGTGGATTCCCGCTTATACCCGGCAGGTGGTCGTCTACGGCCATCCCTACGAGACGGTGCCCAACGACGAGCGGCAAGAGCAGGTCGAGCAGTTCTACCGGGGGCAGGACTGCGCAACCCTGCTGGGCGAAGACCTGCCCTTCCGTGTGCGCTACATCCTGTGGGGGCCGCAGGAGCGATCCTTCGCCGCCGAAGACGACGACGGCCACACTTATCCTGACGCTGGCAAATGCATCGCCACGCTGCCGCCGGAGCACATCGAGAAGGAAATGAGCGAGGGTGAGGTCACCGTCTACGTCCTCCACTGAGGCAGGGGCGCGCGCGGCCCTCGCCTTCACCGCCGCCCTGGCCGTCCTCCTGGCGGCGTTTTTGTTGGGGGCCGGGCTGGGCGCGGACAGGCTGCCGTCCCCCCCTTATCACGACTTCTCTGACGCGATGACTTCGCACTGGCCGAACGCCCTTCTGCTGCGTCGCGCCGTGCTTGACGAGGGCGCGCTGCCGCTGTGGCAGCCTGGCATCTTCAGCGGGACGCCCTTCGCCGCCAACCCGCTGAGCAAGGTCTGGTACCCGCCGCAATGGTTGGTGCTCCTCCTGCCGCCGGCGCTGCACCTGAACGTCCTGATCTGGCTGCACCTGACGCTGGCCGGGTTGGGCGCATGGGCGTGGGGCCGCGCGACCGGCCTGACCAGGGGGCCGGCGGCGCTGGCCGGGGCCGGCTACGCGTTCGCCCCACGCCTGATCGCGGCGGTCGGCAACGGGCACGTGGACCTGCTCTACGCGGCGGCGTGGCTCCCCTGGCTGCTGTGGGCCGTCGAGCGGACGCTGCGCGCGGAGGGGCGCGGGCGCGCCGCCTTCGCCCTGGGCGCGTTCGCCGCGCTATGTCTGCTGGCCGACGTGCGCCTGAGCGCCTACGCCTTCGCCCTGACCGCCGCGTATGCGTTGTGGCGCTTGCCGGCGCTGACGCGCCTCACAGCCCCCTCTCCGCGTGTGGAGAGGGGGCAGGCCGAGCGGAGCGAGGCCGGGGGTGAGGTCAACCGCGCGCGGGCAGCCCTGCGTTTGCTGGCAGCGGGACTGCTGGCCGCCGGGCTGAGCGCCGTGCAGTGGGTGCCGCTGCTGTTGTGGCGCGCCGATCTGTCGCGGGCCGAGATCACCGCGGACGAAGCGGCCCTATTCAGCCTGAAGGGCCTCGGCTGGTTCGGACTGGTGTTGGGGAACCATGGCGGGCTGGGCGAGACGCTGGTCTATGTGGGCGTCAGCGTGTTGGCGTTGGCCCTGGCCGCGCTGCTGCTGCGCCCGCGTGCGCTGGCCTTCTGGGGGGCGGCGCTGCTGGTCATCGCCGCCTGGGCGATGGGCGACAACTTCGTCCTGTGGCCCGCCCTGGTGGAGATCATCCCGCCCTTGCGCTGGTGGCGCGTGCCGCCGCGCATCTGGTTCCTGGCGGCGCTGATCTTGCCCTATCTGGCGGCGTGGGGCGCGCAACTACTGGTCACTCAGCCGCCGGATCGCCGCGCCGCCCGGCTGATCGTCGTCGGCGTGCTCGGTGGGGGGCTGGCCTGCGGGCTGTTCAGCACACTGGCCCTGAGCGCCGACCTGGGCCGGGAATCGGCGCTGGGAGCATTCGCCCTGCCCTTGACGGCGCTGATCATGTTGCTGGCGCTTGCGCGTTCCCTGTCGCCGCGCGCGCTGCTGGCCGCTTTTGCGCTGGTCGTGCTGGCTGACCTGCTGTGGATTGACAGGTCGCTGGTCGAGGGGCGCTCGGAACGCGAGTGGCTCGACTCGTACCGCCCGCTGGCCGAGCATCTGCAGGAAGCCGGGGCCATTCGCGTCTATTCGCCCACCTACAGCCTGCCCCAGCAGGCGGCGGCGTACTGGGGGATCGCTCAATTCGACGGCGTGGACCCCTTCCAGACGCGGGCCTACGTGGAAGCGGCGGAGGCAGCGACAGGCGTCCGCGCCGACGGCTACAGCGTCACCATCCCGGCGTTCGTCGCTGAGGGTGAGGAGCAAACCGAGCCGGAGACGCTGGCGACGGTCAACTGCGACGCGCCCCTGCGCGCCGATCTGCTGGGCGCGTGGCTGGTCACGCACGTCGTCTCCGCGTGCCCCCTGTCGGCTGACGGCCTGATCTTGGAGGCGCGCATCGGCGAGGTCTACGTTTACCGCAACACTTACGCGCCGCAGGCCACGCTGGCCTGGGACGGGCCGAACCGCGTCACGGTGACGCTGGGCGCGCCCTACGCCGGGCCGCTCTACGCCGTCGCCAATGGGCGCTGGCGCGACGCGCCGGACGATGCGCCGGGGCTGCCCGGCCCGCTCGACGGAACGACGAGCACCTGGACGTTCGCCTACGACCCGTCGGAAGTGTGGTTGGCGCTGGGAATCGGCGCGGCGCTGGTCGCGCTGGGTGGGCTGATCCTGTGGGGGGCGGAGCGCCATGCCTGGCGGAGGTGAGGTCTCGCGGGCGGAATGGCGGCGCGTCGCTCTCTTCGCCGCCGCCGTGATGCTGGTCACCAC
>JAGPFT010000350.1 GCA_018056405.1 Anaerolineae bacterium | reverse complement strand
CGTGAGGCCTGTAGGGGCGGGCGGTGATCAGACTTCCGAAGTTTCTGAAAACTTCGGAAGTCTTAGTGCGGCAGAAGGCCCCTCCCCCTGGCCCCCTCCCCGGCGGAGCCAGAGAGGGGGAAAAGCACCCCATCGGACGGTCGAAGTCCCCCTCTCTAGCTCGGCTGGAGAGGGGGATTGAGGGCGTGAGGCCTGTAGGGGCGGGCGGTGATCAGACTTCCGAAGTTTCTGAAAACTTCGGAAGTCTAATGCAGCGCCAGGCCCCTCCCCCTGGCCCCCTCCCCGGCAGAGCCAGAGAGGGGGAAAAGCGCCCCGCGCCGCGCCAGCATTGCCAAGCGCCCGCCGCTTCACTATAATCGCACCGTCCTGACAACTCTCGCCCACAGCCGTTATCGAAAGACACGTCACCCATGAGAAAGATGACCAGCGCCGAAGTGCGCGAGGCTTTTCTGGAATATTTCGAGGAAATGGGCCACAAGCGTGTGGCCTCCTCTTCGCTCGTGCCCGGCAGCGACCCCACCCTGCTCTTCACCAACGCCGGCATGGTGCAGTTCAAGGATGTCTTCCTCGGCCTGGATAGGCGCCCCTACACGCGGGCCACAACTGTCCAGAAGTGTATGCGCGTCAGCGGCAAGCACAACGACCTGGAAAATGTCGGCCCGTCGCCGCGCCACCACACCTTCTTCGAGATGCTCGGCAACTTCAGCTTCGGCGACTACTTCAAGCGCGACGCCATCCGCTACGCCTACGATCTGCTGACCCGCGTCTACGAGCTGCCGCCCAACCGCCTGGCCTTCACCGTCTACGAGAGCGACAACGAAGCCTACAACATCTGGACAGAGGAGCTTGGCGTCCCGCCTGAGCGCGTGGCGCGGCTCGGCCCCAAGACTAACTTCTGGCAGATGGCCGAGACCGGCCCCTGCGGCCCCACCAGCGAAGTGCACTTCGACCTGCGCCCCGAAGAAGGCCCAGAGGCGATCATCGCCGCGTTGCAGGCCGAAAGCGACCGCTTCCTGGAAATCTGGAACCTGGTCTTCATGCAATACAATCGCACCCAGCCCGACCCGGAGCACAGCGGCCAGTGGGACGAGCCGCTGCCCGCTACCGGCGTGGACACGGGCGCAGGGCTGGAACGCATTGTCTGCGTGGTGCAGGGCGTAGATGCGAATTATGAGACTGACCTGTTCATGCCGATCATCGCCCGCGTGCAGGAATTGACCGGCCACTCCGACGCGGAGCGCGACGCCAACATCATCCCCTACCGCGTCATCGCCGACCATATGCGCGCGGCAACCTTCCTCATCGCCGACGGCGTGCGCCCTGGCGCAACCGGGCGCGACTACGTCTGCCGCATGGTCATCCGGCGGGCGGTGCGCTTCGGCACCAAGCTCGGCTTCAGCGGCCCCTTCCTGGCCGAGGTAGCCGACGCGGTGATTGACACCATGCACAGCGCCTACCCAGAGCTTGACGAGGCCCGCGAGACCATTCGCCGCACCATCACCAGCGAAGAAGTGCGCTTCCGCCGGGCAATGGATCGCGCCCTGGACGAGCTAGACGCCATGCTTGCCGATCTCGCCACGAGCGCCAAGCAGACGCTCAACGACCTGCTCGCGCCGATGTTCGGCGGCAGCAGGCCCGCCCCCGCTGCCGAGCCGGGCAACGGCGATTTCTCCGCGCAGATCGCCCAGATTGACCAGATGATCGCCGCCTCCGGCGCGCAGAAGGTGCTCGGCGGCCTGGTTGACCGGCTGGGCCAGGATGTCAAGCTGAGCGACATCATTGACGCCCTCGCGCCCACGAGCGAGGTGCGCGACACGCTGACCCTGGCCGGGCAACTCCCCGGCGACCAGGCCTTCCGCCTGCACGCCGAGAAGGGCCTGCCGTTGGAGATCACCCGCGACATCGCCCGCGAGCGCGGCTTCACCGTGGACGAGGTGGGCTTCCGCGCGGCGCAGAAGGCGCACGAGGCGATCAGCCGGGGCAAGAACGGCGGCGCATTCGGCGCGATTGACATGGGCCAGGTTTACCGCCGCGCGCTGGATGCCTTGCGCAATCAGGGAGTGATCGGCGAGGGCGTGCGCCAGGATCAGTATGGCCCGCTCAGCCGGCAGGCGCGCGTGCTGGCCATCCTGCGCGACGGCGAGAGGGTCGAGCGGGCGAGCGCGGGCGAGCGTGTGGAGATCGTGCTCGACCTGACACCGTTCTACGTCGAATCGGGCGGCCAGGTCAGCGATACGGGGGTCCTCCAGGGTGACGGCTGGACGGTGGACGTGGAAGACGTGCGCCAGCCGGTCGGCGGCCTGATCGTGCACAGCGGCGAGGTCGTCGAAGGGACGCCCGCCGCCGGCGATTCCTGCCTTGCCACCGTGGACGCCGAGCGCCGCCTGGACATCATGCGCAATCACACCGCCACCCATCTGCTCCACGCCCAACTGCGCGCTGTGTTAGGGACGCATGTCCAGCAGCGCGGCTCGCTCGTCGCGCCGGACCGTCTGCGCTTCGACTTCAGCCACGATGCACCGCTGACTCCAGATGAGCTAGACCTGATCCAGCGCAACATCAACGCGGCGATCCTGGCTAACCTGCCGGTCACTGCCGAGCGGAAAGACCGCGAGACGGCCAAGAGCGAGGGCGCAATGGCCCTCTTCGGCGAGAAGTACGGTGAGGAGGTGCGCACCGTCAACATCTGGGCGCACGACGGTCAGCGCATCAGCTATGAGTTGTGCGGCGGCACGCACGTGGACCAGACCGGGATCATCGGCCCCTTTGTCTTCACCGCCGAGGGCAGCGTCGCTCAGGGGATTCGCCGCGTCGAGGCGCTCACCGGGCACGGGGCCGAAGCGTACATCCGGCGCGGCCTGCGCCATCTCGACGAGGCGGCGGCGCGCCTGGGCACGACGCCCGACGCCGTGAGCGCACGCCTGGCCGCTCTGCAAGACGAATTGCGCGAGCAGCAACACGAGAACGCCCGCCTGCGCCGCCGCGTCGCCTGGCTGGAGTTCGAGGGGCTGCTGGACAATGTGCGCGACGTGAACGGCGTCTCTGTGCTGGTCGCCCGCGTCAGCCCGACTGCGCCCGACACGCTGCGCGAGATGACCGATTGGTTCCGCGATAGAGTCGAGTCCGGCGTCGTCGTGCTGGGCATGGTCGCCGAGAGCGGCAAGCCGCAACTGATCGCCGCCGTCAGCAAAGACCTGACCCGGCGCGTGCACGCCGGCAAGATCATCAAGGCCGCCGCGCAGATTGTCGGCGGCGGGGGCGGCGGGCGGCCTGACCTGGCCCAGGCCGGCGGCAAGGACGCGGCCCGCCTCGACGAGGCGTTGCAACACGCGCGCGATCAGATTGCGGCGGCGCTTGGCGCTGCCTGACGTGAGCGGAAGACTTCCGAAGCCCTGATGCACTTTGAAATGGCGACCGGCATACCTTGCCGCTCGATGGCGCGAGCGGTCGTCGGCGTCTTCTCGTCGGGGCGCATTGATGCTCTTTAAGAAATTAGCTAGGGTATCCTGCCGCTCATGGCATTGGCGGCTGATGGGGTATTCTCGTAGGGGCGTATTGCAATACGCCCCTACGGATCCCCCGCCGATCGGGGCGTCCCTGATGCGCTTTGACGATCATGATCGGTAGTCGCTTGTAGGGGCGGGTTTGTAAACCCACCCCTACAGGCCGCGCGTGGTATCCGCGCTAATTCGTTATCTGCATCAATACGCCCCGACGGACCTCACCCCCGCTCGGCCCTCTGGCGTGGGCCTCGCCGCCCCCTCTCCATGCTGGAGAGGGGGCAAGCTGAGCGCAGCGAGGCTGGGGGTGAGGTAAGCCGGGGCGCAGCAGAGCAGCGCCCCTGCGTGCCGTGCGCGGTATCCGTGATAGTTCGCCAATCCGCACAAGACTTCGGAAGTCCGAGAGTGGGCGATGCCCTCCGACCTGCACATCCTTCACCTGGAGCCGGACGACGACTCGGTCACCATCCGCGACCGGCTGACCTTCGTCCGCGCCCGCCGCGTGCTGCTCGTCTGGCCCGCCTCCGGCACGATCCTGCCGCGCAAGCTGGACTTGCTGCTCGTGTTGCGCCAGGCGACGCGCCTGGGGATGCGCCTGGCCCTGGTCACGGCGGACAGCGCGGTGATCGAGCACGCCCGCGATCTGCACATCTCCGTCTTCGCCAGTGCCGAGGCCGCCCAACGGGCCACCTGGCACCGCCCG
>JAGPFT010000349.1 GCA_018056405.1 Anaerolineae bacterium | reverse complement strand
GTGCCCGGCCAGCAGCAAGGCGCGAGCCGCGTCGAGTGGGTCGGCGGGCAGGGCGTCCCATCCAGCGGGCGCGTCGAAGGCGGGGCTGGGCCGCAGTTCCAGGCGCGGCCCGCAAACCGGGCAGGCGTTGGGCTGGGCGTGGAAGCGCCGGTTCAGCGGGTCGTCGTATTCGCGCTGGCAGTCCGGGCACATGACGAAGGGCGCCATCGTCGTCGCCGGCCGGTCGTAGGGGATGTCCTGGATGATGGTGAAGCGCGGCCCGCAGTTGGTGCAGTTGGTGAAGGGGTAGCGGTAGCGCCGGTCGGACGGGTCGCGGACTTCGGCCAGGCATTCGGGGCAGGTGGCCACATCCGGCGAGATCGGCTGGTAGGCTCCCTCCACCGCCAGACTGTGGCGAATCTCGAAGCGGGCGAAGCCGTTGCCAGGAATCTCCTGGACGGTGATCGACTCGATGCGCGAGAGCGGCGGCGCTTCGGCGCTGAGGGCCGCGAGGAAGGCATCCAGCGCGGCGGGCGGCCCTTCGACCTCGATATCTACGCCCGCTGACGAATTGCGCACCCAGCCGCACAGAGCATGGCGCTGGGCCAGGCCGTAGACGAACGGGCGGAAGCCCACCCCCTGGACGACCCCGCTGACGTGAATGCGGCGGGCCGGCGGCATAGGCGCGCTCACCTTACCCTGCGGCGCTCCGGCTATCAAGCTGCGCGCGCAGCCAGGCGAACCAGGCGTCCAGGCCCTCCCCCGTGCGGCACGACACAGGGAAGAAGGCCACGCCGGGGTTGAGCGCCTCGACGCCCTGGCGGAAGTAGTCCACGTTGAAGCCCATGTACTCCTGCAAGTCCATCTTGTTCAGCAGCAGCACGTCCGCGCCGCGAAACATGCCAGGGTACTTGTAGGGCTTGTCATCGCCTTCGGGCACGCTGGCGATGACCACGTTGCGGTGCACGCCGAGCTTGAAGGCCGCCGGGCAGATCAGGTTGCCCACGTTTTCGATGATCAGCAGGTCGAGCGCGTTCAGGTTCATCGAGGGCAGGGCGCGATGTACCATGTTGGCGTCCAGGTGGCACTGCCCGCCGGTATTGATCAGCGAGACAGGGATGCCCAGCGCGGCCAGCTCGCGCAGGTCAATCTCCACGATGTCGCCGTCCATCACGCCGATGCGCACTTCGTCCATCAGCGCCCTCACGGTGCGCAGGATGACGCTCGTCTTGCCGCCGCCGGGCGAGGCCATGAAATTGAGGGCCAGCACGCCGGCCTGGTCAAGCCGGGCCTGAATCTGCTCGGCCAGGGCGTCGTTGGCGCTGAGGATGTTCTCGACTACCGGTATCTTTGCGGTCATGGGTGCTCCAATGCGAGAGGTGTCTTATAAGCCGGGCTGCGGCTCGGCCAGGTCCACGTCAATGCTTTCCAGGTAGAACTGCTCACCGTCCGCGACAACAACCTTGCTGCTGCCACAGACAGGGCAGGCGTAGTCGTGGTGGTTGAGTGGAAACTCATGCTCGCAGTCCTGGCAGCGCAGGGTTGCCGGGATGCGGGTGAAGGTCAGCACCGCGCCATGCCCGATGGTGCCTTCGCTGATCATGTCCCAATAGAACTGCACGGAGTCGTCCACAATGCTTGACAACTCGCCGATGACCAGGTTGACTTCCCTGATGCGCGCTGCGCCTGCCTGCCTGGCGTGGCGCAGGGCGATCTCGAGGATGCTTTGGGTGACTCCCAACTCGTGCACGATGCGCGGCACCCCTGTTTTTCTAGACGGCCATCACGCAAATGATAGCACAATCCGGGCGCGCTTCCAGGTGACGAAAGTGACCGGCGCGGGGTGCTATTGCGCCATGTGGCGGATCAGAGGCCGGATGGGAAGGCCGGCGCTACGATTTACCTCACCCCTAAATCCCCTCTCCACACGCGGAGAGGGGACTTAACTGCACAGTGACTCCCCCCTCCGTTTACGGCTATGCGTTACCCACAAGTGCCCTCCATCCCCCAGCCCCTTCCCCCGCGCTGCGCGGAGGGAAGGGGAGCAGGCCTGCAGCTTTCTCCCTTCCCCTCACGAGGGGGAAGGGTCGGGGATGGGGGGACAGGTACGGCCAAAGATGTGGGTCATGTATAGCCGTTCACGGAGAAGGGACCGGGGGGTGAGGTTTTCACCTAGAAGCCCTGGTAAATCCACTGCGGCGCGCTGTCCGCCGTGACGACGATGACCAGGGCGATGATGGCGCACAGCAGCAGGGCGAAGAGATTCTCGCGGCTGAAAAGACGCTTCAGGATGGCGCGAACCGAGGCGATCATAAGCCCTCGCTGTTCTGGCTGAGCACCTGCTCAATGTACTTCTGGCGATTGGCGGCGCGGGCGATCTTGCCGCTGGAGGTCTTGAGCAGCCACCTGGGGCCGACTAGATGCACGTAGCGGGCGGTGGCGTCGGTGGTCTGGGCGACGCGGGTGCGGATGGCGCGGGTGATCGCGGCGTGCGCGTCTGGATCGTCCGTCTCCACCTCGCAAACGACGGCGATGTCCTCGGTGCCCAGTGCCTCGTTGGGCACGCCGAAGGCGACGGTGCGCCCCGGATGCACGCCGGGGATGTCGTTGAGGGCGTTCTCGATGTCCTGCGGGTAGATGTTCTTGCCGCCGACGATGATCAGGTCTTTCTGCCGCCCGGTGATGTACAGCTCACCATCCGCCAGGTAGCCGAGATCACCGGTGAAGTACCAGCCGCCATCCAGGGCCTGGGCGGTGGCGTCGGGGCGGTGATAGTAGCCGCTGAGCATACAATTGCTGCGCAGCGCCACTTCGCCGACGTGACGCTCTGGCAGATCGCGGCGCTCGGCGTCCACGATGCGCAGCTCGGTGTGCGCGATCGGGCGTCCGCAGGAGACCATAGTCACCGTCGGGCTGTCCGCGCCGTCGGCGGGCAGGGCATGGCGCTGTTCCATGAGCGCCCGCCGATCCACGATGTCCAGGCGGGGCGGGGCGTCGAGCGCGCTCTGAGTGACGGCGAAGGTGTTCTCGGCCATGGCGTAACAGGTGTGCAGGGCCAGCGGGCGCAGGCCGTGCGGCGCGTAGAAGGCGGCGAACTGCTCGTGGCTATTGTGGCGAACCGGCTCGGAGCAGTTGATGAAAGCGCGCACGCTGGAGATGTCCAGGCCGTCGAGCGCGGAGCGGCGCACGCGCGTCGCCAGGAAGTTGTAGGCGAAGTTGGGCAGCCAGCAGAGCGTTGCTCGATATTCGTGAATGGCGCGCAGCAGAATCTGCGGGTCGCGTACCCAATGAAAGGGCGACATCAGCACCAGATGTATGCCCTGGACGATGGGTAGGATGAAGCCGGCGATGAGGCCCATGTCGTGGTAGAGCGGCAGCCAGCTTACGATCACGTCGTCCGGGCGCAGGGCGATGGCGGCGCTGTAGGCGGCGATCTGGTTGAGCACCGCGCCGTGCGAGAGCATGACGCCCTTCTGCAGGCCGGTGCTGCCGGAGGAATGCTGCAGAAAGGCGGTGTCTTCTGGCCGCGAGGGGGCGCGATCCAGATAATTGCTCAGGCGACCACCCGGCTCAAGCCCGGCAATGTCCAGGATAGCTCTCAGGGTAGGGATGCCGTCCAGGTGGGCGCGCAGAGTCGGCTCCATCTCCGGGTAGGTGATGACCGCTTTGACCTCGGAGAGGGCGACAAGCTGGCGCACGCTTTCGTAGTAGCGATCCGGGTCGAGCTTGGGCGTCAGGAAGGGCATGATGGAGGGGATCGCGCCGAGCAACATCGCTCCCCAGAACGAGTACAGGACTTCCGGGCCGTGTTGCAGCACGAGAACGACCAGATCACCTGGCTGGACGCCGGCGCGCTCCAGCGCGTAGGCATAGCGCGCCGCCCCCTCGAAGAAGGCGCGCGTGCTGATCGTCTGCGTGCCGTCGGGCAGGATGAGCGTCAGCGCGGTACGCTCTGGCGAGTCCGCCAGCAGGTCGCGCGCGCAGTCGAGCAGGGTTGGCGGCTGGCGATCCAGGTGAACCGGGACGGCGGGCGCAGGCTGCGCGGAGGGAAATGCTGACATAAGACGGTGCATTCTCCGAAGATAGCTTGCAAGATAGCGACTAGAGAAAGCCCATTATACCGAGTTCGGGGGATGGAGCCAGGGCGACCCTGTGGCTCTGTGGCTGCTACAGGGCAATCGCCTCAAAATCCGCCGCGCGTCAGCCTGCTCGTAGGGGCGTATGGCGATACGCCCCTACGGAC
>JAGPFT010000348.1 GCA_018056405.1 Anaerolineae bacterium | reverse complement strand
GCCTGACTCGCCTCTTTTCCACCTTTTCTCCCTCTGCGCTCTCTGTGTCTCTGCGGTTCAACCCCGCTTCCCCCACCCGCCAGGCGGCGCTGGACTGGATCATCGCTGCCTACGCGGTCGCGCTGCTGGGCGGGCTGTGGCTGGTCGCCTTCAACACCTACGACCGCTACCTGCACACGCTCGTCCCGTTCGTCCTGCTGCTCGCTGCGCGCACTCTCGCCGGCGCGATCCGCCGCATCAGCGCGCGCCCCGCCTTGCTCCTGGCGGCGGGGACAGCACTCACCGCGATCATGCTGCCCGGCACGCTGACCGCGCTGCGCGGGGAGGCTCCGCTCGGCGGCGACCAGGGTGCGCACAGCGGCATTGACGCCCTGGCGAACTTCCTGAACGCTGAGCTACCCGGCGAGATCGTTTACGATCACTGGCTCGGCTGGGAGCTGGCCTTCTATCTCGGCGCGACCCCGCGCGTCACCGTTGTCTACCAGCCACGACCCGCTGCCCTCGCCGAAACAATGTCCGGCTGCGACTGCCGCCGCCTCCTTGTCGCACCGCAGTCATCACAGGTCGCGCCCTGGCTGGCGGCGCTGACCGGCGCGGGCGTGGCTGTGACGCCCGTCTATGGCGATGCAGCAGGCCATTTCGCTGTCTACCGGCTGGACGCGCCCGCCCAGTATTAGGCAGCGGGGGCCAGGACAGCTATATTCGGAGCAGTGCCCTGCAACGAGAGGAGCGCGCCACGATGGGCCAACCCGATACCTCCCTGCCAACCACGCTGGTCATCTTCGGCGCGTCCGGCGACCTGACCGAGCGCAAGCTGATCCCCGCCCTGTTCAGCCTGTACCAGCGCGACCGTCTGCCGGGTCGCCTGCAGATTGTCGGCTCGGCGCGCAGCCCATTCAGCGACGAGCAATTTCGCGCGCACCTGCGCGACGGCGCAGAGCGGTACGCCACCGAAGACTTCGACGCCGCCGCCTGGGATGGGTTCGCCGCGACGATCTCGTACCTGCCCGGCGATTCCAGCGCGGCTGACGACTACGCGAGACTGGAGACGTTTCTGCGCGAGAAGGAGGGCGGCCCGGCCAACCGGCTCTATTACCTGGCGGTCGCCCCGTCGCTCTACGCGCCCATCGTCGAGCATTTGGGCGCGGCGGGCATGGCCCGCGAATCTGACGGCTGGCGGCGCGTCGTCGTCGAGAAACCGTTCGGGCATGATCTGGCCTCCGCGCACGCCCTCAACGACGTGATTCACCGCGCCTTTGCCGAGCACCAGGTCTATCGCATTGACCATTACCTGGGCAAAGAGACCGCGCAGAACATTCTATTCTTCCGCTTCTCGAACACCATCTTCGAGCCGGTGTGGAACCGCAACTACGTGGATCACGTGCAGATCACCGTCGCCGAGCAGGTAGACGTTGGGCATCGCGCGCCCTACTACGACCAGGCCGGCGTGCTGCGCGACATGTTCCAGAATCACCTGCTGCAATTGCTGGCGCTGGTAGCCATGGAGCCGCCCGCGTCGTTCAACGCCGATGCCCTGCGCAACGAGAAAGTCAAGGTGCTCAGCGCCGTGCGCCCCGTCGCGCCGGGCGATAGGGTCCTGGCCCAGTATGACGGCTATTGCGATCTGAAGGGCGTCGCTCCCGGCTCGCACACGCCGACCTTCGCCGCGCTCAAGCTCTACGTGGACAACTGGCGCTGGCAGGGGGTGCCCTTCTACCTGCGCTCCGGCAAGGCCCTGGCCCGCAAGGTGAGCGAGATCGTCGTCGAGTTCAAGTGCCCGCCGCACGTCATGTTCGACCGCCCCAGCGACGAATGCTTTCCGCCGAACGTGCTCTCGCTGTGCATCCAGCCGGACGAGGGCATTCACCTGCAGTTCGAGGCGAAAGTGCCCGGCTCGCAGCAAGATACGCGCTCGGTAGATATGGAGTTCCATTACCGTTCGTCGTTCGGGGGCGGCAGGCTGCCCGACGCCTACGAGCGCCTGCTGCTTGACGCGCTGCTCGGCGACGCTTCGCTGTTCACGCGCAGCGACGAGATCGAGGTTGCCTGGCGGCTGATTGACCCGATTCTAGACGGGCAGCAGAGGGGGGAATCGCCTGCCGTGGCCAGCTACGCGCCAGGCAGCATGGGGCCGGTCGAGAGCGACGACTTCCTGGCCCGCGACGGGCGTCTGTGGCGGCAGGGCTGCGCGCATTAGCCAAATGCGAGTGAACGGTCATCGGTGGTCAGTGGTCAGTGATCGGGTGTCGGTGATCCGTAACGCGGTCAGCCCGCCCTTCTTGCTGATGGCTGATTACTGATCGCTGTTCTCATGGGAGAAACTGTGTACGAACACGATCTTGAAGTCGTCGCCGATGGCGAGGCGCTGGCCCGCAAGGCCGCCGGCTACGTGACGCGGATCGCGGGCGAGGCCATCGCCGCGCGCGGGCAGTTCACCATCGGGCTACCGGGCGGCTCGACACCGCGCGCGCTGTTCAGAAGGCTGGCGAGTCCCGCCTGGGCGTCACGCATTGACTGGGCGCGCGTGCACGTCTTCTGGGGCGACGAGCGTTGCGTCCCGCCCGAACACGCCGAGAGCAACTATCGCCTGGCGCGCGAGACGCTGCTCGACCGCGTGCCGCTGCCGCCGGAACACAGTCACCGCATCGCGGGCGAGCTGGCCCCCGCCGAAGCTGCGCAGCGCTACGAGGCGGAGCTGCGCGTTTTCTTCGCCGGCGGCGAGCCGGAAACGCCGCAGCCGCGCCTTGACCTGTTGCTGCTGGGCATGGGCGACGACGGGCACACCGCCTCGCTATTCCCCGGCACGGCGGCGTTGCATGAGACAGCGCGCTGGGCGGTGGAGAACTACGTCCCCCGGCTGGACTCGTGGCGAGTCACGCTCACCGTTCCCGCCATCAACGCGGCGGCGCACGTGCTTTTCCTGGTGAGCGGCGCAGCCAAAGCCGAGATGCTGCGCGCGGTGCTGCACGGCCCGCGCCAACCGGAAATCTACCCCGCGCAGCTTGTCCGGCCCCAAGCAGGCCGCCTGCTCTGGCTGGTGGATCGGGCGGCCACCACGCGCCTGTGAGCGGCGGGGGTCCACGAACAACCTGTTGCCAGGGGAGGTCAGGACTACTCGCTGAACGCCTCCCCCCTTAATCCCCCCTCCAGCCGAGCTAGAGGGGGGACGATCTGGCAAGCCGCTCACCCCTTCCCCTAGCTTTGCTGGGGGAAGGACGGGGGATGGGGGGAAGAGGCAGGGATCAGGCTTCTCAAACGGCCTCTGAGATAGGCAAGGTGATGGCACGTGTGATATTAGCCCCACCCCTAAGTCCCCTCCCCACGTGGTGGAGAGGGGACTTCATAGCGGCCTGACTCCCCCTCTCCATCACGTGGCTGAGGGGGCCGGGGGGTGAGGCTAAGCAGTGCGACTACATCGCCTGACAGGTTTTGTACGCACCTGAGCGGCGTATGTTCTTGCGATTTGCCCCGTCCGGCACTACACTTAAGGCACCTATAAATACACGTGTGCGCCAGGCATACCAGGTAGAGGAGAGAATACAGATGTTTCGGAAAGCGACCTTCGCAGGGCTGATCCTGATCGCCATGCTCGCCGTCTCGTTTCTGCCGGCGAGTGCGGCGGGGCCGGTGTACCCGGACCTGCCCGACCTGGGCGGCCAGGAGATCGTGATCGCCGTCGAGAACCTGTACACGCCGTTCCAGTTCGAGAACCCCCTGACGGGTGAGATCATGGGTTATGAGTACGACCTGGTGGAAGAAATCTGCCAGCGCATCAACTGCACGCCGGTCTATGAGTTCGTCTCGTGGGACGTGATGATCTCCTCCGTCAGCGAAGGCCAGTTTGACATGGGCATGACCGGCATCAGCATCATCGAGGAACGCAAGAAGATCGTGGACTTCTCCGACCCCTACATCAACCTTCAGCAGTTCCTCCTCGCCCGCGCCGATGAAGACCGCTTCGCCAACATCGAGGAGTTCGCTGCCGATGATTCCCTGCTCCTCGGCGTCCAGGCCGGCACCGCTGGCTTCTTCGTCACTCTCGACTTCGTGCCCGACGAAGCCCGTCGCGTCGTCTACACCGAGTTCGGTGCGCTCGTCCAGGCGCTCATCGTCGGCGACGTGGATGCCATCCCCGTAGATGCCGCCGCCGCGCGCGGCTTCATCTCCACCACCGGCGGCGCGGTCAAGACCGTCGGCGAGGCCTTCTCCGACGACCAGATGGG
>JAGPFT010000347.1 GCA_018056405.1 Anaerolineae bacterium | reverse complement strand
GGGTGGGGTCAATGCGCCGCACAGGGCGTTGCGCGCTTCCCGCTGCGCCGAGCGCGTGAAGTTCATAACACGCTCTAGCCCTTATGAGAGAACCAACCCCGATGCCCTTCGTTCAGCCCGCGCCGGAGGACTGGCCCGGCGGCGCTTCTCCTGGCGCGCTGCTGATCTGCTCCATTTGCCCCCACTGGCTGGCTTCGCGGCGCAGCACTTCTTCCGTCTGGTAGACAAGCTGCGGAAAGTAGCGGGTGCAGTCGCCCGGCTGCAAGTAATCCTCGTCCGGCATGGCCAGCCGCGCCTGCTGCAAGGCCAGCCATGTATCCTCGTAGATGGACGCCTGGCGCTGCCACTGGTACAGCGAGCGGAAGGCAGACACTGCGGCGGCGAACGCGGGCAGCAGCGCCGTGATGAAGGCGAAGAGCGCCTTGTCGGCCACGACCGAATACGAGGAAATGACCGTCGAGATGCCCATCAGCCCCGCCGACACCCACAGCATCTTGTCCGAGTTGAAGGTGAACTCGGCAATACGGCGGCGGTAGAAGTCGTCCTGCAGATTGACGCGCTGTTGAAGGTAGAGCTGGGCGCGTAGCCGGGCCTCTTCCTCCGAGAACAGGGGCAGCGACTGGGATGGGGCGTTGTCTTGGTTGCTCATGGCTGTGTCCTTACTGCCTGGGCTGCCGGGTCAGTTATCGTCGGGCGGAGTGCTGGCGCGACGGCGGCGCGAAGCGCGGGCAGGGGTGGGCGTCTCTGGCGCAGCATTCGGCGCGGGCGTTGGCTCGGTGGGCGGGATAGGGGTCGCCCCCTCTGCGCTGGTCGGGCGCTCGGCGATGCGCGTCTCGCGCAGCACCTCGATCACCTTGCGGCGCATCTGTTGCACTCGCTCGCGGTCGCTGGGGCTGTCGAAAGGGGCCTGGCGAGCCAGGAAGAGGAAGTAGGTCGAGCGCAGGATTTCGGCCTGAACGCGCGCCTTGTACCAGCGTTTCTGCGGCGTCTGGTTGGCGTCCAGGAAAGACACCGTAGCGGCGACGCCGCTCACCAGCGCGGTGAGAAAGCCGAGCACCTCCGTCCACTGGAGCGCCCCGACGAGGGTCCCAGCCTGGCCCGTCCAGCCCTGCGCATAGAGGAAGACGTTGACCGCGGCCAGAGCCGTCGTCAGGAAAGCAGCCAGGATGAACGCCCACTGGTACTGGTAGTAGCGATTCTGGAAGAAGCGGGCCTGCTGGTTCATGCGCCAGAAATGGGGCAACAAGTGCTGATCCAGTTCGCGGATGTCGGCGGCAAGCTCGGCGGAGAGCGTCCCAGCGACCAGGCCCGGCGCGATGAACCCCTCAGCGATGAGGTCGCGCGCGTACTGGTCGTCCGACGGGCGCGTCCACTCGCGCCTGATGCGGCGCGATGGCACGCGCCGGATGAAAAACCACTGAGGCCGTTTTTCTTCGCGTTGCACCAGCGCCTTCATGCTTGAGGTGGCGCGCTTGTCGAGTTCGGAATCGTGCTGCTGTGCCATAGGCCCTCCGCTAGACGAGCCTCTGCGATGGGGCGGACGGGGTGAGCTTACACAGCGGATGGGGGCGCTTCGCCCGCGTAGACGGCGGCGATGTCCCAGTCGGGTAGGGCTTCGTCCTCCACACAAACGGCGAGTAGCAGCGTGCGCATCGGCCACTGGGCCGGCTCGAAGTCACGCTGCATCAGCGCCACGACCTGCGGGAAGCGGCGGGCGGCGATGCGCTCGCCGATGGTCACGCGCAGCCGGATGGCGGGCGGCTCGTCGGGTAGCGGCTGGATCAGCCCGCTCAGCGTTCGCTTGAGCGCGTGCAGGGCGGCGCGCAGCCGATCATCCATCGTCACTGTCCAGGCGGCGACATAGTGCCGCTCGCCAACGACTTCGGCGTGCACGCCGGCGATCTCAACGGGCAGCGGCAGGCGCGCCTGCGCCCAGCGTTCGAGCGCGGCGTCCAGAGCGTCCGCGTCGGACGTGTAGAAACGGGGTGTCAGGGGGATACCAGGCGGCGGCATGTCCTCCACGTCACCGGTCGCACGCAGCTCCAACACCTGCGCGCCGAGTTCGGGCGGCAGACCGAGCAACACCTGGTAGACCAGCCCGACGGCGAGCGGTGTAGCGCGTTTTGGCGCGCCGGCGCCCCGCGTAGTGGGCACCGGCGAGACGCGGGGTATTGAGGCCAGCGCGGAAGCGACAGCCAGAGGCGGCGGCAGGGCGTCGTCGAGGGCATCGAGCAGGTCTTCGGTCTCCGCGCTGAGGGCGACTTCGGCGCGGGCGGGGCCTGGCTCAGCGGGCAGCGCGTCGTCCAGCGCGGCCAGGAAGTCGTCGGTGTCCTCGGCCAGCGACGCAGGCGGCGCGGCGAAGGCGGCCAGTCCCCGATCTTCAGGTGTGGGCGCGGGGGAGCGCAACGGCAGGGCGTCGTCGAGGGCATCGAGCAGGTCTTCGGTCTCCGCGCTGAGGGCGACTTCGGCGCGGGCGGGGCCTGGCTCAGCGGGCAGCGCGTCGTCCAGCGCGGCCAGGTCAATTGGCTCTGGCTCATCCGAGCCTGTCCAGAGCATGTCGTCGAAGTCCTCGTAGGACACATCGTCGGCTGGCTCGTCGTCGGGCTGGTAGTAATCAGTCATCGCCGTTCCTCACGCCCGCGTAGGGCGATCTCAGCGCGTCAAGTCCCCGAACGAAGTCAACTGGATACCTTCGGCCCGCACGCATTCGAGCGTAGCGGCGTGGGTCAGGTGGACGATCTCCTCTTCGCGCCTGGCGCGGTAGCTGCTGGAACCTAGCTCGTCGTCCACGTACCCCGGATGGCACATCAACTCGGTAACGCTGTCTTCGGGCAGGGTGGTCAGGATGAGCAGCAGATCGCCGAGCGTGGCTGTCTTGTCGTAGTAGCCCATTTCGAGGCGCGCCGGCCAGAAAGGGGCCGGACCCTCGGCGAGCGCCGCCTGCAGGCGCTCGACCAGCGGACGCGCCGTGTCTGCGTCGAACTCCGGCAGGATGCGCGCCAGCGCTGCTGTCGCCAGGTCGAGGGGCAAATCGGCCAGGCCCGCGCGCATGGGGATGCCGAAGCCCGCCGCGATCTCCAGCATGGCGCGCAGCCCGTCCGGGTGCAGGTAAGCGGCGTGGTGGTGGGAGTCCAGGTGGTCGGGCGGGCGACCGGCCAGGCTGACGAAGCGATCTACCTGGGCGGCGATCTCGCGCTGCAGGTGATCTGGCTCGAACTGATCCATCCGCGACGGCCAGGCGCTGATGTGGACGAACTCCCCGCCGTCGGCCAGCAGCGAGCGCACCGTCTCCGGCGGGGACAGCGGGCGGCCGGCGGTCAGCGTGATGTGCAGGCCGATGCCCAGGTCGGGGGCTTCGGCCAGGGCACGCTCCAGGCCCGCTGTGGCAGCGGAGCAGTTGACCATGACCGTTGTCGAGGTGACGATGCCGCGCAGATGCGTCTCCAGAATGCCCCGGTTGATGCCGGGCGACCGCCCAAAATCATCGGCGTTGACGATGAGTCGCTTCATGTGTCCCGTCCGCAGAGAGGGTCGTCAGTAATCAGTTTTCAGTAATCAGAGCGTGTTTGTCAAGTTACCCCCACCCCTAACCCCTCCCCCACGCTGCGCGGAGGGAGGGGAACATGCTGGCAGCTCTGCCCCCCTTCCCTCATTCTTGGGGAAGGGGCTGGGGGCTTCTGCGAACGCGCTCTCGGTCGAAGCTCTCTCACAGCCCACCTGACAGGCCCATAACTGACAACTGATAACTGACAACTGACAACCGAAAACTGAAAACCAATAACCAACCGCCAACACACCCGTGCACCCGCCTGAATCATAGCTTATACCCCGCCGGGGCGAAAGCCAACTTCGGGGTGAATGCAAAGATTGTCAGTGATGGGTGTGGCGCTGGCAGTAGCCTCACCCCTAGCCTCGCTGCGCTCGGCTTGCCCCCTCTCCACGTCGTGGAGAGGGGGCGGCGAGGCGCACCAGCGCCTAGCGGGGGTGAGGCTAAGGAGCGCGACCCTGTTGCCTGACAGGTCTTGCACGCACCCCAACTTCGACCTGGGCGGCAATTTGTGTTACCCTACGGCCCTGTGAGCAGTGACGTGTGACCTGAAACGAAAAGAGGACAAACTCATGACCGGTTCTGTACGCGCCGCCGTCGAGCGCCATACGGCGCAGATTCGGGCGCTCTCTATAGATTTCAGCCTGAAAGAATGGATCGCAGCGACCACCGGCACCCCCC
>JAGPFT010000346.1 GCA_018056405.1 Anaerolineae bacterium | reverse complement strand
CTCTCCATGTATGGAGAGGGGGTGTCGAGGCGCACCAGCGCCGAGACGGGGGTGAGGTAAAGCCAGGAGCTACCCTAGACCGCCGGGGGAGCAAGGAGCCGAGAAATCGGGTTTGGAGTGCATAACACGCTCTAGAGCGCGTTATGCACTTTTCAACCCCTATCCCCTGGCTCCCTCCGGCAGAGCCAGGGAGGAAGGACATGTTTGCAACCAGCGGCCAAAGTCCCCCTCTCTAGCTCGGCTGGAGAGGGGGATTGAGGGGGAGAGGCATGCGAAGTTCATAACGCGCTCTAGTCCCCCTCAGACAGCACGAGGGCCGTGCAGCCCCCGTGAACGGATCGGTGTGTGGCTGGCCCGTCAGCTTGCGCGGGCGCGGCGCTCCCCGCGCCGGCCGCTCAACGGCAGGGCCATGCCAAAGATGCTGCCCTGGCCGACCTTGCTCTGCACGAACACCCGCCCGCCGTGCTGCTCCACCACCGTCTTGACGATGGCCAGCCCCAGACCGGTGCCCTTGATGTCCTGGTCCGGCCCAGGGACGCGGTAGAAGCGCTCGAACAGGCGCGTCTGCGCTTCGGGGGGGATGCCCGGCCCATTGTCTTTCACTTCCACGAACAAGTCTTCGTCCTGCACGTAAGCGCAGACGGCAATCGCTCCGCCTTCCGGCGTGTATTTGTGCGCGTTGCTCAGCAGGTTGATCAGCGCGCGGTACATCCACTGCATGTCGCCCTGAATGAGCGGCAGCATGTCCGGCACCTCGACGCGCAGCGTCTGGCCGCGCTGGACGATGGACGGCTTGATGTCGGCCACGCAGCGCTCGATCAGGTCGCGCACGTCCAGGTCTTTGCACTGCAAGCCGACACCACTCTCGATGTGCTCCAGGTTCAGCAGGCTGTCAATGAGGCTCTGCATACGGTTCAGCCCCTGCAGACCGATGTCAATGATCTCGGCGGCGCTGCTGGACTCGCCCCACTCCTCGCTGAGCAGCGAGAGCGCGTTGAGCGTCACTCCCAGCGGGTTGCGCAGGTCGTGGGCCGCGTCGCGGATGAAGTTGACGCGCGCCTGTTCCGCTTTGCGCAGGTGCGTTACGTCCTGGACGACCATCACCCAGCCCTCGGCCTGGCGGTCGCTCTCCGGCTCCTGGTGGGCATAGACCGGCGAAACGATGGCCGACAGGAAGCGCCCATCGTCCAGCGGCACCTCAAACACGGTGTCGCCACTCTTCTTGGTGTTCATGGCCCGGCGCAGCCCGGCGCGCAGCTTAGGGTGCAGAGGGGCCTGGCGCAGCGGCAGCCCCATGACCTCAGTCTGGCGCAGACTGAAGAGCTGCTCGGCAGTGGCGTTGATCAGGCTGATGTTACCGTGATTGTCGGTGGCGATGATGGCATCGCCCGTCGAGTTGAGGATGGCTTCCAACTGGCTCGACTGTTCTTTGGTGCTCTCGTAGAGGCGCGCGTTGTCGAGGGCTACGCCCACCTGGTCGGCAATGGCCCGCAGCACGCGAATTTCGTCATCGGCGAACTCGTAGGGCTGGTGGCTCATCACGCTGAGGATGCCCACCACACGCCCGCGCGCGTGCATCGGCACCAGGGCTTGCGCCTGCACGCCCTCGTCGGCAAACTCCGGCACGGCCAGACGGGGGTCGCCGGTCAGGTCGCCCGTGACCAGCACCTCGTCGTTAGCCACGACAAAGCCGGACATACCCCTGCCCAGCGGGATGCGCATCGGCTGGGTGACGAAATCGCGGTACCAGCCGTGCTGGGCGCGCAGCACCAGCTCGCCAGCCGCTTCGTCCACCAGGCTGATCCCCGCCGAGTCCACCGGGATCACCTTGAGCACAGCCTGCAACGCGGTTTGCAGCGTCGCCTGCAAGTCGAGCGACTGGCTGACGGTGGCCGCAACGGTGTTCAGGGCAGAAAGCTGGTCCACGCGCCGGCGGATTTCCTGCGACAGAAGCTCGTTGCGCCGCAATAAGCTGTCCGAACTGGGTATCTCAACCATAGGCCCAGAGCCGCCCGGATAATTCAGGCAGTATCAATATTCCTATGTCGTTATATTAACACAAAACGAGCGCGCGCGCTGCGTGCGCAAGACTCCCGCTTCTTTGGGGGTACGTGCAAAACCTGGCAGGTAGGGGCGCTGCTCTGCCGCGCCCTGGTTGACCTCACCTCCTGGCTTCGCTGCGCTCGGCTTGCTCCCTCTCCGTCAACGGCTATGCGTTACCCACAAATGCCCCCCATCCCCCAGCCCCTTCCCCCGCGCTGCGCGGAGGGAAGGGGAGCAAGCTCGCCGCTTTTCTCCCTTTCCCCCTCGTGGGGGAAGGGTCGGGGATGGGGAGCCAACACGCCAACAACTTGTCCGTAGCCCCGGCACTTTCTTTGACCCTTGCAACTCAGCCGGGCCATGCTATAATCGCCGCGCTTGCCATCCTGAGGAGTCCCATTTCAACATGACGATTCAAGACGCTCTCCAGTTCATCCAGATTCTCACCTCCGTCGCCCTGATCGTGGTCATCATCCTGCAAGCACAAGGGCAAGGGCTGACCGGGCTGTTCGGCGGCGGCGACTCGATGGGCATTACCAAGACCCGTCGCGGTCTGGAGCGCACGCTGTTCCAGATCACGGTCGGCCTGTCGGTGGCTTTCCTGGCTAACGCGATTATCCAACTGCTGATCCAGAAAATCTGAAACATGAGTGGCGGCGCCTTACACGCCGCCGGCGTCATAGCCTGGACAGAGTGAAATAGTGGGGGGTGTTTTGCGGCGCGCAGAACACCCCGTTTGTTTGCAGGGAGGGGACAATGCCCAAAGGATTACGCTGGCCGTTTCTGGCGTTGCTGCTGGCGAGCACCTTGCTGATTGTGGCGCTCATCGTGCGCCCGGACGATACCGGCGAGACTCCCTCCACCGCCCCGACCGAGACCGCTTCACCTGCCCCCCAGCCGACGCCGCGCTCGCCCGATCCGACGCCCGTCCCCGCCGCCCAGCCGCTCCCTGCGGAGCCTGCCGTGCCGGGCAACGTGCTGGTTGAGGCGCTGGTGGGCCGCATCGTCAAGCTCAACCCGCTGCTGGCGACCTACAACCCGGTAGACCGCGACATCACCTCCCTGATTTTCGAAGGGCTGACCGCCACCAACGAGTACGGCGAGATCGTGCCCCGTCTGGCCAAGTCGTGGACGGTGTTGCCGGATGGATTGCAGTACTTCTTCGAGCTTCGCCAGGACGTGCTGTGGCAGGACGGCCTGCCCTTCACTGCGGACGACGTGGTGTTTACTTTCCGCGTGCTGGGCGACCCGCTCTTCCCCGGCGCGGAGACGTTGCGCGCCTTCTGGCGCACGGTCGAAGTGGACGCGCTCACTGAAACGCTGGTGCGCTTCCGCCTGACGCAGCCGCTGGCCTCCTTTCCCGACCAGGTACGCATTGGCATCGTCCCGGCGCACGTGTTGGAAGGTACGCCCGTGCAAGAACTGGGCCAGCACCCCTTCAACCTGCAATCGCCTATCGGCACCGGCCCCTATCAGATCGAGGCGCTCACCGCGTCCGGCGGGCAGATTGATGGCATCCAACTGCGCGTTGCGCCCGTCTTTCGCCAGCGACCAGAAGGCGCTGAGGGCTACCTGGTTGATCGCCTCGTCTTCCGCACCTACGACACGGCAGAAGCGGCTCTGGCCGCCTTCCGCGCGGGCGAGGTGCACAGCATCGGGAGCCTCCCGCCGGAGATGCTGGAGGCCGCGCGACAGACGCCGGGCCTCAGCCTGTACACGACCATCGCGCCGCGCGTCGGCGTGTTGATCTACAACTGGGAGCGCAGCGCCGTGCGCTTCGTGCGCAACCCGCGCGTGCGGCTGGCGCTGGCGCAGGCGGTAGACCGGGCGGGACTGGTCGCGCGCACTCTGGACGGGCGGGCGATCCTGGCTGATAGCCCGCTGCTGTCCACGTCCTGGGCGTATGTTCCCGGCCTGGCCTGGCCTGCCTACGACCCCGCCGGGGCCAAAGCGTTGCTGGACACGGCCAGCCTCATCTTCGAGGAGGCCCCTACGGCGGAGCCAACAACCACGCCCGCAGAAGAAGCGCCGCCTGACGAGAGCGAGGCTACCCCAGAAAACACACCCGCCGCCGAAGAGACTCCGCCCGCTGAAGAAGCGCCGGGTGCCGAGGAAGCCACCCCCGAAGCGCAGCGCGAGGAGCCGATCCGCCTGGCGCTGACCATCCTGACCGCCGACGACCCGGCTCTGGTCG
>JAGPFT010000345.1 GCA_018056405.1 Anaerolineae bacterium | reverse complement strand
CCGAAAGCCTGCCTCAGATCAACATCAACATCGGGTTCTTCGGGGCGCACGGCATCACTGAGGCGATTGGCGTCACGGAGATCGACTCGGACGAGGCGGACATGAAGCGAACTATGTACGGGCGCTGCGTCGCTCCCGTGATTCTCCTCGATGGCAGCAAGTGGGGACAGGTAGCGCCGTACACCATTGTGCCCCCGTCAGAGGTGAGGCACATTATTACGTCGGAGGATGCGCCGGCGGCCCTTGTCGAGCGCTTTCGGGCGAGCGGCGTTCAGGTGACGGTCGTGCCCTTCTAGGGCCCTGGCGGGCGCACGCTGGCTGCGCAGCTCAGAGCCGCCGGGGTCTGCTCACTGGTCTGGCGGGCCATCCGGGCAGTCGCACAGATCATCCAGTTCGGGTTCGAGGATGCCGATCTGTACAGCGTACCCGATCAGTTCGCGGAAGCTGTGCACTTCTAGCTTGGCCATAATATTGGCGCGGTGCCTGGCCACCGTGGCGGGGCTGATGCACAGCAGTTCCGCAATCGAGCGATTGGAGTGGCTCTCTACCAGCAAATGGAAGATTTCTTGCTCGCGTTCGGTCAGCAGGTCGTAGTGCGTGTTAGGCACCTGGGCCTGGCTGTCCCTCAAATACTCCTGGATGACCCGGTTGGAGATGTCCTGGCTCAGGTAGTAGTCGCCCCTGGCAGCTCTGCGAATGGCCTGTACGACCTCGGAACTGGCCGAGGTCTTGGTGACGAAGCCCAGTGCCCCGGCATTCAGCGCTCTGAGGACAACGCTCTCGCGGCTGTACATGGTCACGATCACCACTTGGACAGGCCGCTTGGAAGCTGAAGTGCAGGACTTGATCTGGCCGATCACCCCCAACCCGCTGAAACCAGGCATTGAAATGTCCAGTAGCACGACATCGGGCATCAGCTTGCGCGTGACATTGAGTGCCTCACTGCCATCGGAAGCCTGCCCCACAACGTGCATATCAGGCTCGGAGTCAATGACAGTGGCCAGCCCCTCGCGAATGAGGGGGTGATCGTCGGCCAAAACAACGGCAATCTTCCGCTGATCCCACTCTGCGGCAGGCATAGCACGCTCCCTGTCAAGTTAGTGGCCTACCCGCTTGGGCCTGCTAGCGCTGTTACATCAACGGGAGTCCGCTGCCTGGGGGACTCCGTACTGCTCACTGGAACGACATCTGGGATGACAGCCCTGAGGACAGTGCCGCAGTTCACCTTGGAGCTGATCTTGAGCGTGCCCCCTAGCTCTGCCACGCGCTGCTGCATGATACGCAGACCCGCGCCCAAGCGGTGTGTCGCCTGGTCAAAGCCCTGACCCTGGTCCTGGATCATGACGATAAGCCGGGGGTGGCTGTAGATGAGTTTGCACTGAACCCGCTCGGTTTGGGCGTGCTTGACGACATTGTTCAGCCCTTCCTGGAAGATACGGAAGAGCACGACCTCGACTTCTGGCGCAAAGCGCTTGTTCTGCAAGCCGAGGAACTGGCAGTCCACCGTAATGCCATATAGCGACTTGTAGTAGCCGGCCATCCAGCGTAAAGTCTCCTGGATGCCGAACGGCTTGAGGGTGGAAGGCAACAGGTCGCTGGAAATGTGGCTGATCTCGCGCCCAATTTCTTCAGCGCGGCGGATGATCTGTTCCAGCCGTTCCTGCTCGTAGCGCAAGTCTTCGCGCTCGCGCAGGGAAGCGTGCAGGTTTTCCAGGGCGAAGCGCAGCGCGATGACGGTTTGCCCTACCTGGTTGTGCAGATTGCTGGCAATGCGCGCCTTTTCCCTTTCCTGGACCTGCATGAACTGGGTCGAGATCCAGTTGATCTCCTCTTCAGACTGAATTCGCTCGGTCACGTCGAAGTAGACTTCTGCCCGGCCAATGATGGCCTCACCCTTGCGGACTGGCTGGCTGTAATGCTCCAGCCAGCGTTCTTGGCGACTGTCGCCGGGCAGCACATGGCACACGAAGTTCTCGACGTAGGTATTTGAGTCGTAGGTGGCCAGGATGCGCTGGCGGAAATCGGCGTCCGCCTCCATGATAGTGGAAATGCGTTCGCGGACTAGGCGACGCTTGTCCTGCCCCAGAAGTTCTGCACGGGGAATGGCAAAGAACTCTTCGATCTTGGAGTTCACCCGTTTCACGCGGAACCGACTATCCAGAATCAACACCCCTACAGGCAGAGTATCCAAGACATTCAGTAGCATAGTTGTTCACCACCACACATTTTATTTAGGCTTCTACCCCCATTATACTCCGTCTGTGACGCGCTTCACATCCATCCAAGGAAGGAAGAGCGGCGGATGGACTGCGTTAGCAAAGAAGGGAGACAGGCAGCTTGCTCCCTTCTCCACTGATCGGCTATGAAACGGGGGGAAGGCGACGCGCCTCTGTTTGCGATCTTATCCGCCCGGACTGTCCCCTTGCGATCTGCTGCCTAGAGCCAGAAAGCCGGGTATCTACGCTTGGACCACACATTGTTAAACAGAACACCGACCACTACGAAGAACAAGCAACCGACCAGAACCGGCTCAACCAGCCATTCCAGCCCGGTGATTTTGTTCAGGACGGGCAGCAGCGACGTTGCGCCTGCGGGCGGGTGCACGGTCTTGGTGGCCACCATCAGGGCGATGGCGAGGCCATTAGCCAGTGCCAGGGTCCACCAGGCGCTTTCCTTGAAAATCGTGTAAACGACAATGCCCGTCAAGCCGGCGAGCAAGTGCCCGCCGATGATGTTGCGCGGCTGTGAAAACGGCGCGGCAGGAGCGGCAAACACCAGCACCGCCGTCGCGCCGAAGGGGACGATGAAGGCCTCGACCAGTTCCCACTCGGTGTGCACAAGCTGCAACAACGCGATGATCAACAGCCCGCCCAGCCCGGAGATCAAGATTTCTTGCCAACTAGGATAGGGCAGGCCAGAGGATGTTTTGACTCCTTTAATCTTCTCAAGATAGGATGGAGCCGCCTGTTCTGACATAGTTTCCTCCGCGAGGAATGATTATGAAGGGCACGCCAACTTCTGTGAAAAGTGACGTGCCCTGTCTATTCACTGGCGCTTGTTAACGTTTGCCTGCAGCGGCCTAGTACTTCTTGTACTGGAGCACGAAGTTCGCACGGGCCTTACCAGGGGTATTTTCCGGCGAGGCTGTACGGCAGGCATTTTCCGTCAAAGGTAATGATGATGCGGTCACCCTTGGGATCTGGGCGCCGTTCGACATCAACCTTGAAATCGATCGCGCTCATGATCGCGTTGCCGAATTCTTCGTGAATCAGCTCTTTCAAAGCCGGGCCGTAGGTGTCAAACACCTCATGCAGCCGGTAGAGAATGGGATCGGCGTAGCCCTTGTAGGGATGCTCGGTCATATAGGCGACATCTTCAGCGGAGACGCCCAACTCGTGGGCGATCTTGTCAGCATATTCCTGCGGAACCCACTGCTGACCATCGATAGCACATGCCAGCCAGGCCTTGCTGACGCCGATCTTCTCGGCCAACGCTTTGTAGGAGATACCCTTCTTTTCCTTGGCCTCTTTGAGTTTCGCCGCAGCTTCTGCGCGCCCATCCGGTCGCCACAAATATTCCCTATTCGACGTGGGTTGCATTTTATTGCTCCTTTATTTCTACTTTAGGTAGATTACGGGTAGAGTTTCTTGTCTTGCTTTGTAGCTGTGTCTGATTCGGGGTGGCTGCTCTTGATTGCCTCCTTTCGCCATTTGACCAAGTTGGAAATCTGCTGTTTCCCGTTCCGGTGTCTGGCGACCTTTTTCCGAGCGCCAGGAACGCTTCTCGAAGTAATCTTTTGCTATGTCTTTTGGTCTCCTTGCCGAAAAAACCGGGCAGCAGGTGATCTCATTATCCGGCACGAGGACCTCATCCATCTATGGGGCGTTCAATGTATATGGGCGGAAAAAGGTATGTAATTGAGGGCAGGGGCCGCGCTACCAGAGGGGTGTATCTTGCCTTGAAGCGATCCGGTTGCTACCGGGTGATTTGCGGTGTGATCGGTAGGGGCGGGTTGCAAAACTCGCCCCCCTACACATCCAATTCACCACAAATCCAGGAGGCACCCTGAAGTACGGGTGCATTTCAGTTTAGTTCACGATGCGCGACAGGCCGAAACGAGTCTGTTGCGTTAGAGGCCACTTGAGAAGTCGTGCGTCTGCCTTTGCCCCCCATCCCCGGCTCTTTCCCCACGAGGGGGAAAGGGAGAAAAGCGCGCACTCCAGGCCCCTCCCTCCTTGTGGG
>JAGPFT010000343.1 GCA_018056405.1 Anaerolineae bacterium | reverse complement strand
ACCGTCGAGGCCATCGCTGCTGCGAACGGCATTAGCGATCCGCGCTACATCAGCGTCGGCCAGCGGTTGCTCATCCCCAACGCACGCCTGGACGTGCCCGGCGCGCCGATCACACACAGCGTCGTTCCTGGCGACACACTGCGCACCTTGGCCGCCGCCTACCAGACGACGACAGATCGCATCGCCGCCGCTAACTTCATCACCAACCCGGCACGCCTGTTCATCGGCCAGGAATTGACGATCAACCAGGGCGCAGCCGGTGAAGCCAGCACCACAGGTCAGTCGCGCAGCCTCTACCGCGTCCAGCCGGGGGAGAATGTCCTGCGCATCGCGCTGCGCCTGGGCGTGCCCTGGCGAACACTTGCCGAAGCGAACGGACTGACGAATTGCGGCCCCCTATTCGCCGGTCTGAGGGTATGGGTGCCTGGCGGCGACGGCAGCCCGCACGATCTGCCTAGCCCGCTCATCTCGTTCACTCTCACGCCCACGCCCGCCGTGCAGGGCAAGACCCTCGCGCTGCATATCACGACAGAGGGGCCGGCGACGCTGGCCGGAACCTTTGTCGGCTATCCCCTCCAGTTCGTGACGCACGACGGCAACCAGCACGAAGCCCTGTTCGGTGTGCACGCCTTCACCGCAGCCGGCGTCTACCCGCTGGCCCTCAGCGTAACGACGCCGGATGGCGTGCAGACGCTCCTGACCTTCAACGTGCGCGTGGACGACGGCAATTATGGCACGGAGATAATCTCGCTGGATACGCAGCAGCAAGACCTGCTCACAACCCAGGTCACCGAGCCGGAATGGGAGCTGGTCGCCCGCACTATGAGCGTCTTCACCGCGCAGCGCTACTTCGACGGCCTGATGGGGCTGCCTTCGACGGGGGCCATCACCTCGCAGTTTGGCACGCGGCGAGCCTATAACGGCGGTGTGTTGAGCACGTTCCACAGTGGCACCGACTTCGGCGGCGCGCCAGGCTCACCCGTGCTGGCTCCGGCGGCGGGCGTAGTGGTTCTCGCCGAGTCCCTGCCCGTGCGCGGCAACGCCACCATCATTGATCACGGCTGGGGTGTCGTGACCGGTTACTGGCACCAGTCGGAGATCAACGTGCGGGTGGGTGACGTGGTGAGCGCCGGGCAGGTCATCGGTGCGGTAGGGTCAACCGGACGGTCAACCGGGCCGCATTTGCACTGGGAAATGTGGGTCGGCGGGGTGCAGGTGGACCCCATGCAGTGGGTGCAGCAGACATTCCCCTAAGGTTATCGCGCCTTGACCTCACCCCCAGCCTCGCTGCGCTCGGCTTACCCCCTCTCCAACATGGAGAGGGGGCGGCGAGGCGCGTTAGCGCCGAGCGGGGGTGAGGTCAAGCGAAGGATCGTCCCAGACCCCAGGCCAACCCTCAAGGCCTCTCCGCCCCTGAACTCCGCAGCGGGCAGGAAGCACGGGATGGAATTGGTGCCACGCGCCAGAGCCGCTCAATAGCCCAGGCTGGCGCGGATCAGCGAGACAATGGCAACGATGATCGTCACAAAGACGATCACCACCGTGATCGTGCTTTCGCCCACGCTGATGAACCCGCCCAGTACCAGCACAATACCCAACAGAACCAGCGCTGTCAGCAGACAACTACAGCTCACCAGCCAGCGCGACAGCCCGCCCAGCAAGCCGGGCACGCGCTGGGAGCGGTCGCTGCGACCAAGCAAGAGATTGATCAAGTCCACAGGCAGCCCCCTTCAGTGCGGAGTCCCGACCAGGTTTCCGGCTTGACGGCTAAGAGGCCGTTTGAAAACCTCACCCCCCGGCCCCCTCTCCGTAAACGGAGAGGGGGAGTCACTGTGCGGTTAAGTCCCCTCTCCGCGTGTGGAGAGGGGATTTAGGGGTGAGGTAAACCCGCACATCAGGGCTTCTCAAATGGTCTCTAAGAGTCGCCCGCGCCGGTTTCGCCCATGATCTCGTAGTCGTGAGTTAGAGTGACCGACGGGCGCAGCGTTGCCGACACAGAGCAATACTTCTCGTGCGACAGGTGAATGGCCTGGGCGACATCGCGCTCGGAAAGGCCATCTCCGGCGATGACATAGTGCAAATGGATGCGCGTGAACGGCCAGGGAGCCGTGTTCTGCTGCTCGCCTTCCACTTCTACGCGCAGTTGGCTGATCCTCTTGCGCTTCTTTTGCAGAATGTTGGCGACATCATAGGCCGTGCACGCCGCCAGAGAGACCAGCAGCAACTCGCTTGGCTTCATGCCGACTCCGTTTGCCTCGTCCGGCGCGGACACGACGACCGAATGCTTGGTGCTATCCGTCCCGACGAATTGCAGGCTCTGAACCCAGGTGACTGTCGCGCTACCCATGATGTTCTTTCATCTATTGCGAGGGATCGGGCAACTGTGAGAGCGATTATACCGCCAAGCGCGCGGCCAGCGCACCTCTAACGAAGGGTCCACGAACAAGTTGTTGGGCAATTGCCAGAACGCCCCTATCCCCCAGCCCCTTCCCCCAGCAAAGCCAGGGGAAGGGAAGCACCGCCTGCCCGATCGTCCCCCCTCTAGCTCGGCTGGAGGGGGGAGGGAGGGGGGAGGCCTCTAGCGAGTATTCCTAAACTTCCCTCGCAACAGGTCGTTCGTGGACCCTCTAACGAATTTCTGTTAGAAACGCAGCCTGTTTTCCGGTATGATGAGCGTAGGCTGGCGCAACCAGCCAGGAGACACTGCATCTAACTGGGTGTATCGTTCCAGTCAGCGAAAAAGGATTGGCACTCATGCCTCTGATGGATCCAGAAACCCAGCAACAGGTTCGTGAAGCGCTGGCGGTAGTCCAGTCGCCGGTTATGTTGGCGCTGTTCACCCAGGACTTCGAATGCGACACCTGCAACGGCACTCGCCAGATCATCGAAGAGGTGGCGGAGCTTTCGGAGCAGGTCAGCGTCGAAGTGCACGATTTCCTCGCCGACAGCGATCTCGCTACGAGCCTGGGAGTCGACAAAATCCCGGCCATTGTCGTGCTCGGCGAGGGCAGACGCGACCACGGCATCCGCTTCTTTGGCATCCCGGCGGGTTATGAGTTCACGTCGCTGATCGAGGCCATTGTGCTGGTCGGCACCGGAACCCCAGAGCTGGACAAGAACACACACGCATTCCTGGAGGGGCTGGGGGAACCGCTGCACCTGCAGGTGTTCGTCACGCCCACCTGTCCCCACTGCCCGCGCGCGGTGATGCTGGCCCACCAGCTTGCCTATGCCTCGGACAAAGTGACGGCGGACATGGTGGAAGTCACCGAGTTCCCGCACCTCGGCCAGAAGTACGACGTGATGGGCGTGCCGCGCACCGTGATCAACGAACACACGTACCTGGAAGGCGCAGCACCTGAGCAGATGCTCCTGGAAAAGCTAAAGGCCGCCGTGCAGTGAGCCATCTCACCGCAGCGGCGGAACTTGGCCAACGACCGCGCTCAGCCGGTCTTGGACCGAAAGGCTTATACAACTCGACGCACTAAGGAGAGAAAGTCACATGTCCAAAAAGATCAGCATCGAACCCCTGGGCGCTCGTGTGCTCGTCCTGCCGCTTGAGGGTGAATCGCAGTCGCCTGGTGGTGTGCTGCTGCCGGAGACGGCCAAAGAAAAACCGCAGCAAGGCACCATTGAGGCCATCGGCGATCCCGACGAGATGGAGACCGATCTGAAGGTCGGCGACCGCGTGCTGTTCCCCAAGTACACCGGCACCGAGATCAAGTTCGAAGGCAAGACCTATCTGCTGATGAACGAAGACGACGTGCTGGCGCGAATCAAGTAGAGCGTCCCACAAGCCACACACGAACTCGCCAGGCCGGGTGATTGCCAGCAGTCACCCGGCTTTGCGTTGGCACGGAGCACTAGGGGGCCATGAACAACCTGTTGCCAGGGGAGGTCAGGACTACTCGCTGAACGCCTTCCCCCCTCAATCCCCCCTCCAACCGAGCTAGAGGGGGGACGATCGGGCAAGCGGCTCTCCCCTTCCCCTGGCTTTGCTGGGGGAAGGGGCCGGGGGATAGGGGCGTTCTGGCAATTGCCCAATAACTTGTTCGTGGACCCGAGCACTAGTCTGCTGGGGCAGGCAATAGTAGAATGTGCATAGAAGGCGGTTCGCACTGGTAGCGAAAGGGGCCAGCCATGAACGCGCCACACCTCTATCAGGATGTGCGCCCATCCCCGATTGCCGGGCGCTGGTACCCCGCCGACCCGCTGCGCCTGGCGCGCTCGGTGGACGAGTACAT
>JAGPFT010000344.1 GCA_018056405.1 Anaerolineae bacterium | reverse complement strand
GCGCATGAGCATGACCTGACGCGTCGCCCCGTTGCGGTCACTGTCGCCATAGAACTCGGCCTTGATACGCTCCCAGACACTGTCGGCTATGGGGTCGGGGAAGGCCAGCACGCCCGGGGTTTTGGCGTTATAGCGGCCAAAGTTGCGCTCGTTCCACTCCGCCTGCGCCTTGTCGGTGCGGATTGCCAACTGCGCCACCGCCACAGGGGACAGCCCCGTCAGGCGACTCGTAGGATTGAAACGCTTGACGTGCATGATCTGCCACGGCGGTAGAAAACGCGGCTCCTCAGCGGAGCCAGGATAGTACTCGTAGCCGTCCAGATTCAGTCGTCCGTCCGAATGCGGGCGCACCTGACGCGTAGGCAAGATATACAGTTCGTCGGGGGGCGCGCCCTCTTCAGCGCGGTTGAGCCAGACATAGGCTTCGCCCGTCAGGGCGAGATAGCCGAAAAGCGACTCCAAGAAGGAGAACCGAGAATCGAGCGGATTGGGGTGCTCAAGCAGCTGCTCAAGGGGGTGATTAATCTCCTCGGTCTCCTCTTCGCCCTGGCGTCGCCGCACGTTGAGCTTGGCCCCCGCAGCCGTGACGGCGACGCGATTGACGGCGGCGTAAACCCACGGTGCCCACAGGTAGGCGCGTTCCTGATTAGCCGTCACCGCTAGACTGACCGTTCCCAAGGAGTCCGTCACACCGGCGGCGCTGGGGAGAGAGTTTACGGGAGCCTTGACACCCAACCAATCGCGCAGCCGTTCGCGTAATCGCAATTTTATCGCCACGCTCGCACCGCCTCCAGCAACTCGCTCTCGGTCAGCGAGGAACTTTGCACCAGCGCCGCATAAGCTCCGCTCATGCTGTCCACCTGATCATCGTGGCTTCCGCCAGGAAACGCTGTTATCTCGTCCAGCCACGCGGCGCACCACGGCCCTCGTACCAGCTTCACGTTACCCGCCTCGGCTTGCGCCAGCCACGGCATGGCTCGCGTCGCCTTATCTCCGCTTGCCGGCTCCGCCCTCGCCGCATAGCTGGCCAGGGCCTTGATCATCGCCGCAGTGAAGAGCTTGCCGGCCGCGCCCGGCTCCTGCTCCATGCTGATCGGCACATCCGGCCCGTCCAGCGCGGCCGTCTGGCGCACCAGCGCCTCGACGCTGCCCGGCCCGGCCTGCACGCGCACCACGTCCAGCACATACCAGATTCCATCGGACTCGGCCAGCAACGTGCCCACTGTCCAGTCGGGGTCACGGCCCGCGACAGGGAGCGTCGCGGCGAAGTCCCAGTAACGCACACGGCGTGCGTTGGCGGGGGCGGCGTCCACAATCTGGAACCACTCGCGCTTGGCCAGACCACCTTCGATGTCGATAAACTCGCCTTCCAGCTCCTGAGCGGCCAGGTGCTCAGTATACTGGGAGCGTACGGCGGTATAGAAGGCCACAGACAGGAAGGGATTGTCCCGCGTTGTCGCCCTTACCAGGCACGTATCGGGGCCGGCCTGGCCGAACACCTCGTACGTCCAGTGCGAGCGCCCCTTGGGCGTGAACGTGGCCGAGAGCCAGCCCTGTTGCCCGCCTTGCCGCAAGCTTGCGATAACGATCTCGAACGCCTCGCGCGGCATCAGACTGGCTTCGTCAAGCCATGCGCCGCTCAGGTTGGGGCCGCGCGCGTGTTCGGGATCGTCGAGGCTTCGGCATAGAATCTCGCTTCCGTTCGAGAGCCTCACGGTCAGTCGGCTGCGATTAACATCGGTGACGATCCCCAGGCCGCGCCCTATATCCAGCAGTGCTCGCATGGACGCCTGCTCGACCATGTCGTAGGTCGGCGCGTAGCAGCCGTAAAGCCCTTTCACCATCGACGCCCGCATGAGCAGATCGTATGCGCCCACCCAGGACTTGCCCGCGCCGCGTCCGCCGACAAAGCCCCGGAAGGGGGCGTCACTCTGCCGGAACTTCGCCTGCTGCGGCGTCAGTTTGATCGTCACCCGGCGCGACGATCTGTTCGATAATGGTAATGGCGACTGGCCCGCCGTCTGGGCCGGAAAGCTCAGAACGCTCGACATAACCTCTCGCCTTGTGCTTGGTGCGCAAGTAGAACTTGATCGCCCACGGCTCGTTCCTGGCAATCGCCCTAAACAGCTTCAGCTCGGCGCGGTCGCCCATCAGCCCGTCTTGGCGTTCCAACTCCCTCGCCACGCTGCGGTAGCGCTTGATGTAGTTGTAGACCGTCTGCGGCACGCAATGGAGTATATCGGCGGCGACATAGACCATTCCCTTGGCCTCCGCCAGCGCCGCGATCACCTCATCGGGCGTGAACTTCTGCGTTTTCGCCATAGCGCCTATTTATCCACACTGCGTCACCAGCAATGCCTCAGTCGTTACAGCACACGCCGACCAGAAACCGAGGTCATTCCACAACTTCCAGTCCACAGGCTCACGGCGACGGCTGCGCGCTCGCGCCTCCTCGGTTGCATCCAGAAAGGCCAGCGACGCCGCCTCACAGATGGCCTCGCGCTGCGCCACGCGCAGGCCATTGAACCTGGCCCACAAGTCGGGGCGCACATAGTTCTGAAACCACGCGAACGGTTGTCCGGGTTCAGCCCCCTCGCCGCCGGGTCGGATGTTCGTCAGCGGCCAGCCCCGCTCGCGTCCTTTGGCAATCCACAAGCGCTCAGTGTCCTGCCAGGTGTAGGCGTCAGCCTTTTCCAGGATCGCCATCTCTGGCGTCAATCCGTGCTGTTGCAGATCATCCAGCCAACGCCGCTTTGCTTTGTTGCCGTCGCGTTCGTCGAGATGTGCTTGCAAGCGCCAGTCAGGATGCCGTGTTTTGCCAATGTAGTGCGCCAGGCCGTCGCGCGGGTCTCTCAGCGCGTAGATATAGACCGTGCCAGGCTTACGCATTGCACAGCCTCGGCTCCAGCCCCATGTCGGCCATGCGCTGCAGGGCCACGGCGACATACTTCGGCTCGATGTCCATGCCGTAACACCGGCGGCCCAACTGCTCGGCGGCGATGGCCTCAGCGTCCCAGTCTGCCAGCTCTGCGGTTCTATTGTCGAGCAGCGCCAGGCGCGTCTTCTGCTTGTCTGTCAGGCCGGTGCGCCGCACCGCGATGATGGTCTCGCCGTCGGCGTCCACCACCTGCACGCGCTCAATGCCCGCGTCGGCTGCGGCTTCTACCACGCCGTTGCCGGCCAGGATCACGCCGTTCTCGTCGATGACGATAGAACGCGCCGCGCCTACCTCGTGCAGGGCATCCACGATCATGTTCAGGTTGCGCTGATTGTGCTTCCGCGCGTTCTTGCTGTCGGGCTTCAGATCAGCAATATTTGAAATGGATTCCCCCACCATCTTTTCCTCCGCGCCTGTCGACGACGGCCACCCGCAACAGGATTGCGGGCTTCCCTGTTTGAGATTCTACCACAATCCACGAATCTGTGTGCGACGTAGCGTCGCAGCTATTCGGACAGCTCTCCGAGCAACTCTCGTGCGCCCCACACTTGCGCCGTTCCCAGTTCGAACTCAATCGGCGTCAGCTGCAAATCCTGCAGGTCGCGGTAAACCGTCGAGCGAGACACATCGAACCGCCGTTGCAGCTCATAGACGGTCACCAGCTTGGCCGTCATCAGGTCGCGCATAGCCATCAGTCGCACCGCCCGGCTCACTGCCCGCGTCGCTGGCATCGTCGTCGTCCTCCGCTATGATGTACATCGTCGGATTGCCGTAGCCGTCAACCCCCCGCACCATCCCGAGCACCTTGAGCGGAGGGTCATAAACGGTCACCCCGCCCCAACCGCTTGTCCTCGCGTGGCGGCTCTTGGTGTACGTCAACGCCTTCTGATACCGTGCCAGCGCGTCCGCCTCGTTGCGAGGCAGCCGAGTGTGATAGGCCCCATAGTCAATGCCCCAATGCACGCACTGCCAGATCTTCATCGTTCCCCCCTGCAAAACCAGCATCGCCCCGCGTCGGGGCGGTCGTTCGGATGCAACTCGTCTCCCGAGCGTTCGAGCACAATCCCGCAGACTTCGCAGCGTCGCAATGCCCTGGCCTTGACGAGCGGACTCTCCCGCATAGCCGCCACAGCGCTCTCTGGAATCCGCCAGATATAATCGCCATTGCGGGCATTCACGTAATCGCGGAACGCCCCGGGCAGCGTACCCCTCTTGCACCAATGACTCATCGCGTTTCGGCTTATACCGAGTTCCCTTGCCGCCTCGCCAGTCGTCAGCAGTCTGTCACTCATGCCTCCTCCTCGGT
>JAGPFT010000342.1 GCA_018056405.1 Anaerolineae bacterium | reverse complement strand
TGGGTGTCGTCACCGGCATCGTGCAGGAGTTCCAGTTCGGCATGAACTGGTCGGAATACTCGCGCTTCATGGGCGACATCTTTGGCGCACCGCTGGCTATCGAGGCGCTGCTTGCCTTCTACCTGGAATCCACCTTCATCGGCGTGTGGGTCTTCGGCTGGGATCGCCTGCCAAAGGGAGTGCACCTGGCTTCGATCTGGCTGGTGGCCCTGGGGTCGAATATCTCCGCGCTGTGGATTCTCATCGCCAACTCCTTCATGCAGCAGCCCGTCGGCTACCGCGAAGTGATCGGCGTGGACGGCATGTTGGCTAAAGTGGAGATGGACAACTTCCTGGACGTAGTGACCAACCCCAACGTCCTGGTGCAGTTCCCGCACGTGCTCGCCGCCGGCGTAGCGACCGCCGCCTTCTTCGTGCTCGGCATCAGCGCCTGGCATCTGCTGCGCCAGAGCAACGACCGTGACTTCTTCGCGCGCTCGGCGCGCATGGCCACCATCTATGGGCTGGTCGGCATCGTGCTGGTGATCATGGTTGGGCACTCGCAGGCCCAGCATATGGTCGAGACGCAGCCGATGAAGATGGCCGCCGCCGAGGGACTGTTCGAAAGCGAAGACCCGGCGTCGTTCTCTCTGCTGACTATTGGCGACTGGGAGCAACGCAAGGAAGTTTTCGCGATCCGCATCCCCAAGCTGCTCAGCCTGCTGGCCTACGACAAACTCGAAGGCGAAGTACAGGGCATCAACGCCCTGCAGGAGCAATACGCGGCCCAGTTCGCTGACCGGTACGGCGCAGACGCCGATTACCGTCCGCCCATTGCCGTCATCTACTGGTCCTTCCGGGCGATGGTCGGCGCTGGCTTCCTCATGCTGTTCCTGGCGGCGGCCGGCCTGTACCTCATCCTGCGCGACAAGCTGACCAACGTGCCGCGCTTCCTCAAGCTGCTGCCCTTCGCCATCGCCCTGCCCTACATCGCCAACACGGCGGGCTGGATCATGACCGAGATGGGTCGCCAGCCCTGGATCGTCTTCGGGCTGCAACGCACCGAAGAAGCCGTGTCGCCCAACGTCAGCACCGCCATGGTCGCCTTCTCGCTGGTGGCCTTCACGGTGATCTACGGCGTGCTGATGGCCGCCGATATCTACCTGCTGGCCAAGTTCGCCCGGCGCAGCCCGCGCGACGCTGACACCGACGCGCCCGGCGAGTCTGTCTCTGCCCTGGCAGCGGCCAGGTAAAGGGGGGAAACAACGATGGAACTGCAAGACCTGTGGTTTGGGCTGATTGCCGTCCTGTTCATCGGCTTCTTCTTCCTGGAAGGCTTCGATTACGGCGTGGGGATGCTGCTGCCCTTCCTGGGCAAGAGCGACCGCGAGCGCCGCGTGATCATCAACACCATCGGCCCGGTGTGGGACGCCAACGAAGTGTGGCTGATCACCGCCGGCGGCGCGATCTTCGCCGCCTTCCCGCAGTGGTATGCCACCCTGTTCAGCGGGTTCTATCTGGCCCTGGTCTTCATTCTGCTGGCGCTCATCGTGCGGGGAGTCGCCTTTGAGTTCCGCAGCAAAGACGAGAATCCCCGCTGGCGGGCCATCTGGGACTGGGCGATCTTTATCGGCAGCACCCTGCCCGCTCTGCTGTGGGGTGTAGCTTTTGGCAACCTGGTCAAGGGCACGCCGATCAACGCCGAGATGACCTTCACTGGCAACCTGCTCGATCTGCTCAGCCCCTACACGCTGATCACCGGCGCCGCCGGATTTGTGGTCTTCCTGCTGCAGGGCGCGATCTTCCTCAGCCTGAAGACCGATGGCGTGATCCGCCGCCGCGCCGAGGCCCTCGCGCCCAAGTTGTGGGCTGTCGTGGTCGTCGTCGCCGCTGGGCTGACCATCGCCAACTACGCTTACATTGGCATCTTTGACAAGATCGGCGTCAACCCCGGCGTGATGCCGGTCACTTCGGCGGCGGCGTTACTGGCGATCGGCTACACCCTGCGCCGGAAACAGTTCGGCTGGGCTTTCGCCCTCACCGCCGTGACCATCCTGCTCTCGGTCGCCACGTTCTTCTGGTTCCTCTACCCGAACGTCATGGTCTCCAGCACCGACGCGGCTTTCAACCTGACAGTGAACAACGCCGCTGCCAGCCAGAAGACGCTGGAAGTCATGGCGGTTGTGGCGCTCGTCCTCGTGCCGATTGTGCTGATCTATCAGGGCTGGAGCTACTGGGTCTTTCGCAAGCGCCTGACCGCCGACTCCTCGCTGGAGTATTGAGCCGGACGTGTCTCTCGTAGAGGCGTATGGCCATACACCCTGATAAGTCAACATTCAAGACGGATGATAGGGGCAAATGCCTTGTAGGGGCGGGTTTCGAAACTCGCCCCTACAAGGGGCTACCGATCATGATGGTCAATTCGCATCGGGCAGCCGGGTAGCCTTCTACGCGGGCAGCCGCAGGATTGCGCGCAGTTCGTCGAACGAGGCAATGGCAAAATCGGGCGGGCTGGCAGGGTCTGGCTCGCCGCGAAACAGGCATGTGCTGATCCCGGCACCCTTGCCGGCCGCAATGTCGAGCCTCCGGTCGCCGACCGCCAGCACACGCTTGCGTGGCAGATCGTGGCGCTCGATCAGCGCGTTGAACCCGGCGGGGTCGGGTTTGCGGGCGTAGCCATCTTCCACCGTCAGGCACTCGGCGAACAGCCCCTCAACGCGGTACCAGTCGAGCAGACCAAGAGCAGACTCCCGCGAGCGGTGGGTGAAGATGAGATTCTGCCCCCCGGCCTTGAGGAAGCGCTCGCACAGGCAGATCGCCCCGTCGAAAGGTGGCTGATCACGCTCCATCACCTGGCGCTGGTAATAGGCCACGCGCGCTTCCAGATCGAGCGCGTTCAGGGCATGGCGCGCCGTGATCTCCTCCATGCACGCCACCACGGTATCGCTGAGCAGCCGCTCCAGTTCCGCGCGTGGAACTGCGACCTCCAACTCGCCCAGCGCTCGCTCAATAGAGGCGATCAGCGGCGGGTAGGTGTCGAACAGTGTGCCGTCCAGGTCCCAGATGATATGATCGAAGCGCATTACGACTCTCCGAGCCATCTCGAAGCTGAGAGAAACCAGCAACTCCATTGTAGCGCAGAAATCATCCTGCATGTCAGAAGCCTAGCTAAACTATAAGGAACACTTAATGACAGTATTGAGTCGCCGTGCCGGGGCTGATCATGAACCTTGACCGGCGTCTGATGCGCGAGATGAACGGCGCGCGCGGCCCGCTGTTCGCCACCATCGGCCTGAGCGCACTGGGCGCGCTGCTGCTCGTCGCCCAGGCTTACGGGCTGAGCCGGGCCATCAGCCGCGTCTTCCTGGACGGACAGGACCTCACCGGCAGCGCGCCCCTCCTGGTGGCCCTCGCCCTTATCGCCATAGGTCGGGCGCTGGCCCTGGGCGGCAGTGAGCTGGCCGCGCACGCCCTGGCCGACCGCGTGAAGGGGACACTGCGCGCGCGCCTGCTGGCCCACCTGGCTGCGCTCGGCCCTGCCTACGTGCGCGGCGAGCGCAGCGGCGAGCTGGCCAACACCGCCGTCGAGGGCGTCGAGGCCCTGCACGCCTACCTCGGCGAGTACATCCCCCAGCTTGTCCTGGCCGCGCTGATCCCCTTGACCATGCTCGCCGTCGTCTTCCCACTCGACCTGCTCTCCGGCATAGTGCTGCTGCTCACCGCGCCGATGATTCCCCTGCTGATGATCCTGATCGGCAAGGCCGCCAACCGCCAATCGCGCCGCCAGTGGACGCAGCTCAGCCGCATGAGTGCCCACTTCCTCGACATGCTGCAAGGGCTGCCCACGCTCAAGATGTTCGGGCAGAGCCGCGCCCAGATCGCGGTCATCGCCACCATCAGCGACCGCTTCCGCGACGCCACGATGAGCGTCCTGCGCGTCGCTTTCCTCTCGGCGCTGGTGCTGGAAATGCTGGCGACGATCAGCACGGCGATCATCGCCGTCGAGATCGGGCTGCGCCTGCTCTACGCGCGCATGGACTTCGCCGACGCGCTGTTCATCCTCATCCTTGCGCCGGAGTACTACCTGCCGCTGCGGATGCTCGGCACGCGCTTCCATGCGGGTGTAGCCGGGGTGACTGCTGCCGGGCGTATCTTCGCCGTGCTGGAGACGCCAGTGCCTGGCTGCGAGCCGGTTTCGCTTGCGCCCACCCCAGTAAACTCAGGAAGACCTTCCGAAATCCAGCAGTTTACCTCACCCCCAGCCTCGCTT
>JAGPFT010000341.1 GCA_018056405.1 Anaerolineae bacterium | reverse complement strand
GGGAATAGCCAGCAGCGTCTCAGTCAGGGCAAGGAATTCGTCGGCGCGAAAGCCGGGCAGCGCCGGCGCGAATTCGGGCACGATCAGCGATGGGCGCGCGTTTGCGATCATGCCCTGGAATTGTAATTGTGCGGTAAGGGTTGCGCAAACGGGGAGGGGGCAAAATCGAGCGGGGAGCATCAGCGCGCCCTTGCAGGACGGCCAAAGCCTTCGCGGATTTCCCTGGCGTGAATGCCAACGAGTTCACCCCACGCGCCGGGGCACGAGGGTGCGTGCAAAACCTGTCAGGCACCAGGGTCGCGCTCCTTAGCCTCACCCCTGCTCGGCGCTGGCGCGCCTCGCCACCCCCTCTCCACGACGTGGAGAGGGGGCAAGCCGAGCGCAGCGAGGCTGGGGGTGAGGCTACTGCCAGCGTCACACGTATCACTGACAACCTTTGCACACAGCCGGGCACGATTTTGAGAGCGAGGACGAAGCGCGCTAAAATTAGAATGCGTGTTCGGCCTCTAGCCTGGGAGACAGAGCAGGATGGACTATCTGGACCGAATTCTTCTTGGCGACTGTCTCGACGTATTGCAGGCAATTCCTCCCCAGTCGGTAGACCTGATCCTCACCTCACCCCCCTATGCTGACCAGCGTGAGACTGTGTACGGCGGCGTCCACCCGGACCGCTATGTAGAGTGGTTCATGCCTAGAGCAGACCAGTTCTATCGCGTGCTGAAGCCAACGGGTTCCTTTGTCCTCAACATCAAGGAGCGGGTCGTCAATGGCGAGCGCCACACCTATGTCTTGGAGCTAATCCTGGAAATGAGGAAACGCGGCTGGCTCTGGACTGAGGAGTACATGTGGCACAAGAAGAACTCTCATCCCGGCAAATGGCCCAACCGGTTCCGTGACAACTGGGAGCGGCTGCTGCACTTCACGAAGAAAAAGAAGTTCAACATGTACCAGAATACGGTCATGGTTCCCGTAGGCGAATGGTCTAGAGAGCGCCTGAAGAACCTCAGTGAGACTGACAAGCGCCGCGATAACTCCAGAGTGGGCAGCGGCTTCGGCAAGAACGTCTCCAACTGGATCGGGCGTGAGTGGGTTTATCCCAACAACGTGCTACACATGGCCACCGAATGCTACAATCGGGGCCATGCGGCGACTTTTCCGGTGGCGCTGCCAGAGTGGTTCATCAGGCTGTTCACGTTGCCGGGCGATGTCGTGCTGGACCCGTTCAACGGATCAGGCACCACGTGCGTGGCGGCCAAACAGCTTGGCCGGCACTACATCGGAATTGACATCATGGAGGAGTTCGTTACGCTGGCCGAGGAACGGCTGGCTAACACGGTTCTACTTGCCAATTCCGAGAACTACGATCTCGACAGGCAGGGCTTGACTTGAGCATGTAGCTGGCACAGCGCCGGCCAGGGCGCGTAGCCTCCCGCGCCCCACCGCGCTCCACTATCACTCTCCCTAACCCCGCGACTCTTCGCCACCCTAGCAGAGCCTTTGCTCGCCCCCACGCTTTTGCGCCCGGCGCGGTATAATTCGCCGCAGCATCGCCGGGGCTGCCCCGCGCTCCCGGCGTCGAGGGTGTCGCTCATGCTCAAGATCGCCGTATTCGGCTTCTACAGCCCGGACCAACCGCGCCCGGCTGCGACCGACGGCCTGCTGCATCTCTCGCCGATCTCGACCGAGGACTTTATGCGCACCGTCTGGGAGATGGAGCCGGAGGAGTCGCGCATTGGCGATACAGCAGAGGCGCTGGGCTTCGTCAAGCTGACCACGCTGACGACGCAGCCGGTGTACGTGCAGCGGCTCAGCGACGAGATGGCGCACGGCGCGGCTCTGTTGGCCTGCGACGGCTACATCGCCATCATTGACGCGGTTAAGATTCTGGCTCCCTGCGCCATTCACAACGCGCTGCGCCGCCTGCACGAGCTACAGCCTGCTGCCAATCTGATCATCGCTGCCGGGCGGCAGCACGAGCCGGATGCCTTCTCGTCCGACGAGATTCGCCAGATGCTCGGCCTCAGCCCCTCGCTGCCGATCATGCCCTACGTGCCGGGCGAGCCGAAAACGGTGCATCGCCTGATCCGGCGCATGGTGCGCTACATAGACAACCCGGACCGCATCCCGCCGCCTATTTTCGCCGGCGAGCCGGCCTTCGCCCTCCCAGCTCTCTCCCGCGACGACGGCGACCCCGCTTCCGCGTCCCAGGCGACGAGCACGCCCGCGCCGCGCATCGAGCGCCTGGATCACGTGGCCATCGCCGTGAGCGATCTGGCGCGGGCGCTGGCTTTTTACCAGGGCTTGCTCGGCTTCCGGCTCCTGGGGGAAATTAACCTGCCCGGCGAAGACCCGCCGCCCACCGTCGCGCACCTGGATACCGGGCGTGGCGCGCTGGCGCTGGTCAGCGGCGCAGGTGGCCCTGGCACAACGGCGGCAGGACGAGAGACGCGCCCCGGCTTGTTGTACGTCGCGCTGCGCGTGGCCGGGCTGGAGGCCATCGTCGCGCGGCTGGCGCAGGCCGGCGTCGCGGTGTGCAGCGTGCCGGTGAGCACACCTTACGGCGTGCGCATGGCCGAGGTCGCCGACCCGGACGGCACGCCGATCCGCCTGATCGAAGGGGACTTCGCCTATACGCGGCGTTAGCCAGGCCCACGGCTGACTGCTGAAGACCGACCACTGGCCACACACCAAGAGGACACTTCCCGCCTTATGACTCATCACCCCACCCCGAACGGGTACCTCCCCCAGGACTACCACGTGCACACGGAAGCAAGCTGCGACTGCCAGGCGACGATGGTCGAGATGGGCCGCAGCGCCGTGCAGCGGGGCATCGCCGAGATCGCCTTCACCGACCATTTCGATCCCAAGCCAGAAGACTTGTGCTACGGCTACTACCGCCCGGAGCGCTACTTTGCCGCGCTGGAAGCGGCCCGCCGCGAGTTCGCGCCGCAGGGCCTGACCATCCGCGCCGGGGTCGAACTGGGTGAGTATCACCTGTTCCACGCGGACATGGCGCCGGTGCTGGCCGCCTGGCCCTACGATTTCGTGTTGGGCAGCCTGCATTGGGTGGGCGACCAGATCGTCTTCGATGAGGGCTACTTCCGCGCGCACGGCCCGCACGACTCCTTCGCCCGCTACTTCACCGAGCTAGAACGGCTGGCCCGCTTCGGCGGCTTCGACGTGCTCTCGCACCCGGATGTGGTCAAGCGCGTCGGCTATGGCGCGGTGGGCGGCTTCGACATCTGCCAGTGGGAAGACCTGGTGCGCCCGGTCTGGCGCGCCTGTATCGAGAACGGCATCGGCATCGAGATCAACACGTCGTCGCTGCGCAGCAGCGTGGGCGAAGTGCACCCTGGCCCGGCGTCGCTGTGCTGGTACCGCGCGATGGGCGGCGAGATTCTGACCATCGGCAGCGACAGTCACTGGCCCGGTCATGTGGGCGCGGGGCTGGAGGTGGCGCTGGACGTAGCGCGGGCGGCGGGCTTCACCCGCCTGGCCAGCTTCGAGGGGCGGCACATCGCCCGCTGGATTGCGATCTAGGGGGAGGGATCAGGCTGAGGCTTTGCGACCAGCGGTGCCAGGGGGAAAAAGTCACTGTGGGCGTATCTCATCTCCGGGGCAAGAGATCACCGCCGAGGCGCGGAGAGCGCAGAGAAAAGAGAGAGGCTGGCAGTAGCCTCACCCCCAGCCCCGCTGCGCTCGGTTTGCCCCCTCAGCCACGTCGTGGAGAGGGGGCGGCGAGGCGCGCGTCAGTGGGCCGAGCGGGGGTGAGGCTAAGGAGCACGACCACACTGCCTGACAGGTTTTGCACGCACTCCTTGCCGGGTGCATTCGGATTTGGGGGCAGGTGCAGAGATCGGTTGCAGACCTCACCCCCCGGCCCCCTCTCCATATATGGAGAGGGGGAGTAAGTATCTGGCTCAGTCCCCTCTCCGCGTGTGGAGAGGCGATTGAGGGGTGAGGTAAACCCGCGCAGCGGGCTTCTCAACCGGTCCATCACAGAGCGCGCAGGGGTCGCAGAGAAAGCCTCAGAGCTTTTCCGGCTTTCCCCTCCGCACCCTCGTCATCTCAGCGGCTCAAGATCACTGCCCCAAAAAGCGAATGCACCCGGTGCAGAGGTCCCCTGCGGGTGCATTCGGATTTGGGGGCAGGTGCAGAGATCGGTTGCAGACCTCACCCCCCGGCCCCCTCTCCATATACGGAGAGGGGGAGTAAGTATCTGGCTCAGTCCCCTCTCCGCGTGTGGAGAGG
>JAGPFT010000340.1 GCA_018056405.1 Anaerolineae bacterium | reverse complement strand
AAGTTTCCGCAAACTTGGGCCATCTGGTGCGGTAGAAAGCCCCCCCCCTCGCCCCTCCCCAGCCGAGCTAGGGAGGGGGAAAACGTCTCATCCGGCGGCCAAAGTCCCCCTCTCTGGCTCTGCCGGAGAGGGGGATGGAGGGGGAGAGGCCTGGGGCTGGCATGGCCCACTCCCCTCGGAGGCCCCTCCCCCTGGCCCCCTCCCCAGCCGAGCTAGGGAGGGGAAAAACGCCTCATCCGGCGGTCAAAGTCCCCCTCTCTGGCTCTGCCGGAGAGGGGGATGGAGGGGGAGAGGCCTGTGGCTGGCTGGCCCACTCCCCTCGGAGGCCCCTCCTTGCAGGGGTAGGTTTTTTGATTCTCTGAGCGAAGGGCGTCTCTATGCGCTCCGTTCAAACCGTTGAAAACCTACTCCTGACAGGCCGGGGAATGGGAGCCAAAGCGCCGCCAGAAAGTGCATCACACGCTCTAGCCGCAGGGCACCACGATCTGGCTGGCGTCCGGGCGCACAACGTCCGGCACGCCGTCCCACTGCGTTAGCTCAAAACGGAATTCCGTCCACTGGCCCTGGTCGCGCCGGCTCGTTGTGCTGTGCAGGCGCAGTAGCGCGCCTGTTGCGTCGTCGAAGACCGCTTCGCCGGCGAATGTCACCGCTTCTGCCGCCGCGACTGCCTGTGCTAGCGCCTCGTTGCCGCCGTAAGTGTCCAGGATGCGCAGGGCGTCCGCAACGCGCGAGACGATGGTGTGCTGCGTTGCTTCGCGGTTGGCGACTGTCGTCTCTTCCGGCTCGGCGATGACGGCCAGCGTTTGCGGGGCTGCGGCGAGCGCATCATAGGCGGCGATCAGCCCGGCGAGGCCCCCACTCAACGCTGCCGAAGCCGGATCGTCGCTGGCGCAGGCGTAACTGTCCCCCGTGACGCGGTAGACCGGCGCGGGCGATGGCTGGTCGCCCGGCACCACGTAAGATGCGGGCGCGTCCCCTCCGGTGAGCGTGGCCTGTAGGTCGCCCTCGGCGTCTACCTGCAGCGTATAGCGCCACTCGTTGGCAGCGGCTGAGTCCGGCGCGCCATCGGTGTTGAGACGGCCCTGGCGCACGACAACCGCTGCCTCATAGCCTATGCCCGCCGTGCCGAGATCGTCCACGCCCTGGCTGATGCGCCCGGCGGCCCCGCGCTCGTCTACCGCTTGCATCAGCGCCACCGCGTCGTCAACCGTGTTCGCCGTCTCGCGCGTCTCGTCGAAAGTGGCGCAGGCAGCCAGGAGCAGCACCAGCAGTACGCCCGCCAGTCCAATCCGCGCAGGGAAGTCCATCAGCAGAATCCTTTCCGTCGCATGTGCGTTGCCCGTGTAACTGTATAGTCCCAGCCGCCGCTTGACAAATTCCGGGGCGGGGCGACGGCGTGGGAGCAGGGGATGTTTTGCCCAGATTTCCGACCGCCCGACTTCGGGGGGTGCGTGCAAAGGTCGTCAGCGCCACGCGCGAGGCTGTCAGTAGCCTCACCCCCAGCCTCGCTGCGCTCGGCTTGCCCCCTCGCCGCGTGTGGAGAGGAGGCGGCGAGGCCCACGCCAGGGGGCCGAGTGGGGGTGAGGTCCACCGGCTCAGCCCCAGCCTCTTTTGATGTGATTATCCTGTGGGGCGCATTCGCTTTTTGGGGCAGTGATCTTGAGCCGCTGAGATGACGAGGGCGCGGAGGGGAAAGTCGGAAAAGCTCTGAGGCTTTCTCTGCGACCACTGCGCGCTCTGTGATGGACCGGTTGAGAAGCCCGCTGCGCGGGTTTACCTCACCCCTCAGTCCCCTCTCCGCACGCGGAGAGAGGGCAAGCCGAGCGCAACGAGGCTGGGGGGGAGGTTGATCGGTCGCCATCTCCATGCTTCTCACGTTGCTGTCCGCCTCTGAACCGCTGACGGAGAGGGGGCAAGCCGAGCATAGCGAGGCTAGGGGTGAGGTCAATGCCCCGCGTCCAGCAAGTGGCTGACAAACCCTTGCACGCACCCTTTGTGCAGTTTGCTGGTGCAAGCAAAGCTCCCCGCGCTACAATGGCGATCTGCACTTTGTCACTGACCTTCCTTATCCCTCGCGTCATGTGCTCACCCGCTCAACCGACCTATCAGAGGAGGTGAACCTGCTGATGAGCATCAGTCAACTTGCCAGGCAGATCAAAGAATCCCCGACGCTCAAGCTCAATGAAGAAGCGTTGTTGATGAAGGAGCGCGGCGAACCGGTGATCAATATGAGCGCCGGCCAGCCAACCAACAAAGCGCCCATCACGGCCATCTTGAGCACAGCGGCCCAGCTCAAGACTGCGGAGATGAAGTACACCCCCGTAGACGGGACGAAATCGCTGAAGAAGGCCATCATCCGCTACACCGAAGAGAACTATGGCCGGCTGCCCGCGCCGGAGAACGTGATCGCCTCAACCGGGGCCAAGCAATCCATCTTCAACGCGCTGTACTCGATCCTCAACCCGCAGGACGAGGTGATCATCCTCGCGCCCTATTGGGTGAGCTATCCTGAAATGGTCAAGATGTGCTATGGCATCCCGGTGATTGTCACGCCGGAGGATGGCACGTTCCATCCGCGCTTTGAGGAGATCGAGCAGGCGGTCAGTTCCTACACGAAGGCGATCATCGTCAACAGCCCCAACAACCCATCGGGAGTGATGTACAGCGACAGCCTCATCGCCGACATCGTGGGTCTGTGCGAGCGGCGCGGCATTTACGTCATTATGGACGACATCTATCACAAGCTGGTCTTCGATGGCCACCAGCACACGCCCGCCTATCGCTTCACCACCTGTGACCTGGAAGACACGCACATCATCGTGATCAACGGCGTGTCCAAGCTCTACGGCATGACCGGCACGCGCATCGGCTGGGCCATTGCCAGCCGCAAGCTCGTGGAGGTGATGACCAACGTGCAGAGCCAGATCACCTCCTCGCCGCCCACCATCTCGCAGGCCGCCGCCGAAGGCGCGCTGACCGGGATGCAGAGCATCGTCGAGCACCTGCGCCTGACCATCCAGAACAACCGCGACGTGATCCTCGGTGAGCTGCGCTCCTTCACCGACGTGCATGTCTCCAAGCCGGATGGCACGTTCTACTGCATGGCCGACTTCCGCGCCTACACGCAGGACTCGGTCGAATTGGCCAACTTTCTGCTGCGCAAAGCGCTCGTCGTGACCGTGCCGGGCAAGGAGTTTGGCATGGAAGGCTACCTGCGCCTGACCTATTCCGGCGAGGTCAAGGAGATTATCGAGGCTGTCGAGCGCATGAAATGGGCGCTGGACCCCAACGCCCCTAACGAGATTTACATTGGTGACCGCAAGATGATCCGGGACTGGATGTAGAGGACGGACGATGACCAACAACCCGCTCAACATCAAGACTCCTGCGCAGGATCAGGCGCACGCGCTGAAGGCTGAGTTCGGCCTGCTCAATCACGGCCTGACCAATCTGCGCCAGAGCTATTGGAACCTGCCCTCCGAAGCTCTGTATGAGGAGATCGTCTTTCGCGGCGAAGCGAAGATCGCCGCGCAGGGTCCTATCGCCGTCTCGTCCGGCAAGCACACGGCGCGCGCCGCGCAGGACAAGTACATCGTGCGCGAGCCGTCGTCAGAGGATCATGTCTGGTGGGGCGAATACAACCGCCCGCTGAGTGCCGATAAGTTCGAGGAGATATTCAGCCGGCTGCAAGGCTACCTGCAGGGCCGCGATGTCTTCGTGCAGGACTGCTATGTGGGCGCGCACCCCGACTACCGCTTGCCCATCCGCATCATCACCGAATACGCCTGGCACGCCCTGTTTTGCCGCAACATGTTCATCCTGCCGGAGACGCGCGAGGAGTACCGGCTGCACGTGCCGGAGTTCACGGTGCTGGCTGTGCCATCGTTCAAAGCGTTTGAGCCGATAGACGGGACGCGCACCAGCACAGTGATCGCCATCAACTTCGACCAGCGCATGGCCATCATCGCCGACTCCGCTTACGGCGGTGAGATCAAGAAGTCCATCTTCACAGTGATGAACTACCTGCTGCCGCTCGAAGGGCTGATGACCATGCATTGCTCGGCCAACCAGGGCAACGCGGGAGCGGATGACGTGGCCCTGTTCTTTGGGCTGTCCGGCACGGGCAAGACGACGCTCTCCGCCGACCCGTCGCGCGGGCTGATCGGCGACGAAGAGCACGCCTGGGGCGATGATGGCGTCTTCAACTTCGAGAACGGCTGCTGCGCCAAAGTGATCCAGCTTGCTCAGGCGGCTGAACCACAAATC
>JAGPFT010000339.1 GCA_018056405.1 Anaerolineae bacterium | reverse complement strand
GCCGGGGAGGGGGCAGGGGGAGGGGCTTTCTGCCGCACTAAGACTTCCGAAGTCTTCGAAGACTTCGGAAGTCTGATCGCCGCCCGCCTGCGCCTCTCCCCCTCCATCCCCCTCTCCAGCCGAGCTAGAGAGGGGGACTTTGACCGGTTGGCATGGCACTTTTCCCCTCTCTGGCTTTGCCGGGGAGGGGGCAGGGGGAGGGGCGTTGCGTTCAGATCACGCCCTCTACCTCAAGAAGACGCGCCCTGCATACCAAACGCCAACTCGACCAGCCCCACGCGGATCACGTCGCCGGGCGATAGCGCGCGCTTCTCGCCCAGCTTTAGAGCCTGGCCATTGAGCAGAGTGGGGTTGCGCTCGTTGAGCGCCTCCAGGTAATACGTTCCGTCGCGCTCGCTGATCTGCGCGTGGCGGCGCGAGACGGTGCGCCCCTCGGCCAGCGCGCTCACATCCACCGCCAGCATCTCCGCTGCATCGGGGCTGGCGGCGTCGGGTCGCCCGATGATCGCCGGCTGCCACTCAATGGGGAACGCCTTGCCGGACGCTACCTCCTGCAAATAGGCGCGCCCCGACCTGCTCACCGCCTGGAAATACTGCCCGCCGCGCGCCACCACGCGCTCCTGCAAACGGTGCCGTTCGCGCTCGAAGACCAGCTCGGCCCCTGTCCGCAAACCAAGCTGTTCCATCGTCCGGTCGAGCGGGAGCGGCTGCTCCTGACCGTGCGGCGTCAGGCGGTAGCCGGCGTCCAGCAGGTTGAACTCGCGCCGGATTTCCTCAATCAACGCGCGCACGGTCAGGTTGGCGCGCACCGACACCTCCTGGCGGCGGTCTTCGTCGTCGAACAGGTCGGAAGTGATGGTCAGGATGATGCGGTCCATGACGCTCTCTTGGTCTGGAGTCTGGAGTCATGAGTGATGAGTTGGGATGGTGAGGACTTCCAGCGCCGGGAACGCTGTGCCTCCGGCTCTGAACTCCTCACTCACATCTGTTTCTCTCACTTCGCTGGCGCGCCGATCTTGTCAGCAGACTCCGCCGGTTCTGGTTCTGGCTCTGGCGGCGGGTTGATCTCGATGTACCAGCGCGCGCGGCTCTTGTAGCCCTTGCTGATCTCCTCCACCCAGCGGTCGAGCGAGCCTTCCAGGTCGCTCTCGTCGTGGGGGATGGCCGTCTGGATCAGCGACAGGCGGCCCGCCTTGACGATGTAGCCGCGCCCTGGCGGAAACTCGTCGCCGCCGCCGCGCACGCGCCCGCCCAATGCGCCGGGCGCGTCGGACGAGTCCAGGCCCAGCCCGTAGCGCGGCGCGACGGCCTGCTTCATCAGGTCATCCATCGAGCGCATGATGCTCAGCGAGCCGCACAGGATGAAGTGCAGCCCCTCCGGCCCGTACTTGCGGGCAAGCTCGGCCATGTCGCGGTACTCGGTGGCGCGCGTGGCCGGGCCGAGGATGTTGGTGAAGTCGTCGTAGTTGTCGGCGATGACGAAAATCTCCGGGCGTGGCTCGCCGGCGGGCCGCGCGCTGTATTCGTACCGGAGATTCTTAAGGGCCTCGGTCAGCGCTTCTTTCTCCGACACGGTGGCCAGGACGTGCGGCAGGTCGCCGAGCGTGTGCGCCCCGCCGTACTTGAAGAAACGCTGCTGGAAGTCAATGAGCACCATCGCCACCTTGTCCGGCGGGTAGGCGTGGGCCAGGGCCATCACCCACGCGCGCAGCGCCGTCGTCTTGCCGCACAACGGCGGGCCGGTGATGACAAAGTGCGGGCCGCGCTGCTGCAAGTCGAGCAGGGCCGGCTCCAGGTTGAGGTCTTCCACGCCCAGGATGGTCTGGATGCGCTCCGGCCCCTTGCCCAGCGGCGGGAGCAGGCTGCGCAGGGGAATGATCTCGCGCAGGATGTCAATGCCTTCCGGGCGTTTGCCCGTCCAGGCGCTGGCCAACAACTGGGCGAACTTCTCCAGCTTGGCCGTTTCATCCAGCCCTTCGGCCTCTTCCTCTTCGGTGATGCCGACCGGCAGCGCCGTCTGGAACTCCAGCGGCATCCGCTCGACGGAGACGAAGCCGCGCCCTGGGATGTCGTCAATGCCCGGCACGCCGCGCCCGACGACATTGGCGTACTCCGTCTTGTCGGCCAGCTTGAGGGTGAGGCGCTCGGTGAACAGGCTGTAGAGCTTGCCCGGCAGGGTATTGGTCTGGTCGGCGGTGACGACCAGGTGCACGCCGTAGGCGCGCCCCTCGCGGGCGATGCCGATCAGGGACTCCAGCAGCCCTTCGTAGTTCTCTTTGAACTCGGCGAAGTTGTCTATGACCACCAGGATCGCCGGCAGCCTGTGATCGGGGTTGTTGGCGTTGTAGGTGCTCAGGTTGTCGGCGCGCGCCTGGCTGAGGAGGCGGTTGCGCTCTTCCAGGATGCTCTCCAGGCGGCGCAGCAACCGTTGCACGCGCTCCTCTTCGGAGGGCAGGATCGAGGCGGCGCGGTGCGGCAGCGCCTCCAGCACATCCAGGCCGCGCCCGCCGAAGTCGAGGATGTAGACGTGCAATTCGTCCGGCGAATGGGTGGCAGCCAGGCTGGTGATCACCGAGCGCAGGAAGGTCGTCTTGCCCCAACCGGACGCGCCGAAGATGACGGCATGGCCGCGCGTCAGGTCGAGCGTCAGGCGCAGGCGCTCAGCGCGGATCGGGTTGTCAATCAGGCCGACGGGCGCGCGCATGGCCTCGGTCGTCCAGTTGATGCCCCGCCAACTGCCGCGCTCCTCCAGCCAGGCCAGCACCGCCGGGTTGAGCGGCAGCAGCGGGTCGGGCTGGTCTTCGCCCTTGATCTGGGTGGAGTGCAGCGCCAGATAAGCGGGCAGCGGGTCGGGCCAGGGCTTTTGCTGCTTGACCACTCCCTCGTCGCTTTCGGCCAGGCGATGCATGATCTCAACCAGCACGTCGGACAGGGCGGGCGCTTCTTGCAGCGGCCCGGACGGGCGCGCCTGGGCCGCCGTGCCCTTGTGCCGTTCCAGCCAGATCACCGGCGGCTCGGCGTCAATCTGCGGGCCGGTGTAGGGGCCGCCGGCGCGCGCTACCTGCATCAGCTCGACGTTCTCGTTGCCCACCTGCAGGTAAGCGCGCCCAGGAATGTTGGGCGGCAGGAAAGCGGCATCGGAGCGGCGCAGCAATTCGCGGCTGTCTTCCATCGTCTCGACGCGCAGGCAGATGCGGAACTTCATGTTGGCGCGCATCTGGTCGGTGACCGCGCCCGCCGGGCGCTGCGTGGCCGTGATCAGCGTGACGCCGAGCGCGCGGCCCAGGCGGGTGATGCTGTCGAGCTGCGCCTTGAAGTCCGGGTTTTCCTTGACCATCTCGGCGAATTCGTCCACGATGATGAACAGGAAGGGGAACGGCTCGCGGGTCAGGTGCAGCCCCTTCTGACGGTAGTGGACGATATGCTTGACGTTGGTGTCGGCGATCAGCTTGCTGCGCCGGTTGAGTTCGGAGCGCAGGGCGGTAAAAGTGCGCACCCCCGCCGTGCCTTGCAGGTTAGTCACGATGTCCACGCAGTGCGGCAGCGTGCGGAACGGCTCGAAGGCCGCGCCGCCCTTGTAGTCCACCAGCACGAAGTTGACCACGCTGGGATCGTACTTGATGGCCAGGCCGACGATCAGCGTCAGCAACAGTTCGGACTTGCCGGAACCGGTGGTGCCGGCGATCATGCCGTGCACGCCGTCGCCGTCCGCTGAGAACAGCAGCGAGCGCACCTTGTTGCCGGGCATCAGGCCGATGGGCACGCTCAGCCATTCGGACGCTTCTGGCTGGCGCGTGCGCCGCCAGTACTCCAGGATGGGGATTTCCTCAACCGTCTCGACGCTGTTCATCTCCAGCAGGTTGACCGCCGTCGCCAGGTCTGCGCCGTAGGTAGTGCGCACCGCCAGCGGAGCCAGCTTGCGGGCGAAGTCCTTCTCAGCGCGGCTCGCATCGAGCAGGTCTGCTTCGCCGACGTAGCGCAGCGTGTTGACGCCCACTTCGGCGTAGCGGAAGGCCACTTTGCCGTCGTTCACCCGCTCCACCTCGATCACAGCCTTGCAATCGCTGGGGATCAGGCTGCGATCGGGCACGACGAAGACAATCGCCGCCCCCAGACGCGGCCCCTGGGTGAGCAGGATCGAGACAGCGGCCTCGGCCTGCACCTCGGCCAGCGGGGAGTTCTCGCCGAAGCCGCCGATGCCATCCACCACCACCAGCAGGTGCGGCAGGGTGGGATCGGTGTCGCTGTCTTTGTCGGCCAGGCGTAGCT
>JAGPFT010000338.1 GCA_018056405.1 Anaerolineae bacterium | reverse complement strand
CCTCGTCGGATAAACCCTTCGACTTCGGCGCGTTCTTCATCGCTCAGCTTGATCATGGGTTACGCTCCTTTTTCCTCCAGCATAACCCTTTTCGCTCCTAACTCCTAATTGATCTGACCACTAGCTCTGCTGGAGAGGGGGATGGAGGGGGTGAGGCGCAGGCGGGCGGCGATCAGACTTCCGAAGTCTTCGAAGACTTCGGAAGTCTTAGTGCGGCAGAAAGCCCCTCCCCTGGCCTCCTCCCCGGCAAAGCCAGGGAGGGGGAAAACGTCCCATCCGGCGGTCAAAGTCCCCTTCTCTAGCTCGGCTGGAGAGGGGGATTTAGGGGGTGAGGCGCAGGCGGGCGGCGATCAGACTTCCGAAGTTTCCGAAGACTTCGGAAGTCTTAGTGCGGCAGAAAGCCCCTTCCCTGGCCCCCTCCCCGGCAAAGCCAGGGAAGGGGAAAACGTCCCATCCGGCGGTCAAAGTCCCCCTCTCTAGCTCTGCTGGAGAGGGGGATTTAGGGGGAGAGGCGTGCGCAGCCAGGCTTAACCTGCTGCGTATGGGGCGCTATTCCTCCGCACCGTCGAGCGGGACGCGGCGCAGCCCGCTGAGTTGCAGGGCCACATACCACACGAACAGTGGGTTGTGGATCAGGTAGCGCCGCCACAAGCGGCGCGGCTCGGTCAGCAGCCGGAACAACCATTCGAGCGCGCGGCGCTGCATCCAGCGCGGGGCCTGGGGGATGCGCCCCGTGTGGAAGTCGAACGCCGCGCCCACGCCGACCAACACCGGCGCGTTCAGCAGCGCGCGGTGCTCGGCCATCCAGACGGTCTGCTTGGGACAGCCCAGCGCCACCCAAACCACGTCCGGCTGCGTCGCGTTGATGCGCGCGACGATGGCCGCGTCTTCCTCCGGCGAGAGGGCGCGGAACGGTGGCGCATACGTCCCGGCGGTGCGCAGGCCGGGGAAGCGCGCTTCCAGCACCCCGGCGAGCTGCTCGGCGACGCCCTCCGCCCCGCCGTAGTAGTAAGCGCGGCAACCGCGCTCGGCCAGCATCGCGCTGGCAGCCAGCATCAGGTCCGGCCCGTACACGCGATCCACATGCGCCTGCCCCAACCAGCGGCTGAGGAAGACCAGCGGCATCCCGTCCGGCGTGACCATGCCGGCGGCGTTGGTCATGCGCCGCAGGGCCGGGTCGCGGTGGGCATGCATGATGTCGTTGACGCAGGCGACGACCACGTATTCGCGCGCATCACTCTCGATCCAGCAGGCGATCTGCGCAACCGCCTGGGCTATGTCAATGGCGCTGACGCCGACGCCCAGGATATTGGTGCGCGCGAAGGTGGAGCAAGGGGGCATGGGCATCGCTCCTGGGGGCGTAGCGCGCGTCAGTAGGCCCCGCGCCGCAGCAGCACCGCCTGAACGGTCTTCCACAGGATGCGCAAGTCCAGCCAGACGGAATAGTTGCGGATGTAGTACAGGTCGTCCTCGGTGTGCAGATACATGGGACGGTCGGCTCGCCCGTTGACCTGCCACCAGCCGGTGAGTCCCTGCGGCACCTCGAAGCGCTTGCGCTGCCAGGGTTCGTACTTCTCGACCAGCCAGGGCATCTCCGGGCGCGGCCCGACGAGCGACATCTCGCCGCGCAGGATGTTGAACAGTTGCGGTAGCTCGTCCAGGCTGGTGCGGCGCAGCCAGCGCCCGACGCCCGTCACACGGGGGTCATCTTCGCGCTTGTACAAAATATGGCCGTCTGCGCTCTGGGCGCTCACCGCATCTTGCAGGGCCTCGGCCCCGTCGTGCATGGTGCGGAACTTGAGCATGGTGAACAAGCGCCCGCCTTCGCCCACGCGCGTCTGGCGGAAGAGGATCGGGCCGGGGCTGTCGCGCCTGACGGCCAGCGCGATCAGGCCCATCAGCGGCAGCGCGGGCACCAATAGCAGCAACGTCAGCGCCACATCGAAAACGCGCTTGACCACGCGCTGGAACGGATCGAGCACCGGCTCTTTCAGGCTGAGCAGGGGCATCCCGCCGAAGTTCTCGATGCTCACCCGCAGGAAGGCCATGTCGAAGTAGTCGGGGATCAGGCGAATGTTGACCGGCAGCGTTTGCAGCCGGTTGACGAAATCGCGCAGACCGTTGGCGTCCTCGCGGGGCAGCGCGATCACCACCTCGGCGATGTCGTGCGCGCGGATGACATCGGGCACGCTGCCCAGCGTGCCCAGGATGGGCAGGTCATCGGGCGGATCGTCTTCCCCGTTCTCGGTCACGAACCCGGCCAGCGACAGCCCCATCCAGCCCTGCGCCTGAACCATGCGCGCGATGTCGCGGGCGATGCCCCCGGTGCCCACGATCAACACGCGCCGCGTGCGGTAGCGCTGCCCGCCGTGCGTCCGAAACACGCCGCGCACGGCCAGCCGGTGCGTGACGATCAGCGACAAATAGAGGGCCAGGAAATAGAGATACTCCAGGCGCGAGATTTCGCGGAAGCTGAAGTAGAGCATCCCGGCCAGGATCAGCCAGGCGAACAGCGTCGCCTCGACGATCTTGGCCAGTTCCATGCCCGGCTGGACCAGCCAGCGCGGGTTATAGACATCCAGCGCCACAAACACGACCGCCCAGATGACAATGCCCATCAGGTACACTGGCAGCGGCACCGTCCAGAAGGCCGGATCGGCTGCCTTGCCGAACGGCAGCAACGCGCGCAGGCGCGTTGCCAGCAGCAGGGCCAGGACGACCATCGCCAGGTCGGAGCCGAACAAAAACAGGATGAAACGAAGGCTGAATTGCCGCGTCATAGCCTGCCCAGGGCGCAGAAACCGACTTTGCGGACCGGTTGGCGCCCTCCTCTGATCGGATGCGTGCGGTTAGTATAGCAGCTTTCGGGTCTAGCGGGAGCGTGTGGCAAGGGGGGCGTGCAAAGGTTGTCAGCGAATCGCTTGGCACAGAGGCATGAACCTCACCCCTGCTCGGCGCTGGCGCACCTCGCCTCCCCCTCTCCGTCAACGGAGAGGGGGAAGAGCCGAGCGCAGCGAGGCCAGGGGGTGAGGTTGATCGGTCGTCATCTCAATGCTTCTCGCGCTGCTGTCCGTCCCTGAACTCCAACATAGCTGAGGGGGCAAGCCGAGCGCAACGAGGCTGGGGGTGAGATCAAGCGGGGCACCGCAGAGCAGCACCCCCGACCTGGCAGGGCGCACGCGCCTGCATTGGGGGCCTGGGGCGGGATTCTTTGAATCGCTGTGAGGTAGAGGACGCGGAGAAGAATCGAGTGTGCTCTCTTGAATCGCTCTCTGCGCCTCGGCGGTGATCGTTTACCCCAGGCGGCCCCTGCACCGTCAGCCGCCTGGCTTGCGCCCGACAAACGTGCTCAGGTAGCTTTCGTCGCTCGCCTCGATCACTTCCCAGCCGGGAAAATAGCCGGGGAGTTCGCCCAGGCGCAGCATGTGATCGGCGGACACGGCAGGCCGCCGCGCCCGCTGGCGCACGTTGAACGTCTGGTAGATCAGCAGCCCGCCGGCGCGCACGCGGTCGCGGATGGCCGGGAACAGTCTCCGGTCGAGGAAGCGGAAGATGAGCACCAGATCGTAGGGGTAAGCCGGCAGAGCGAAGTGATCCAGATCGGCCACGATGAAATTGACCCCGCTCAGGCCACGCCGCAGCATCTCCGCCCGCGCCAGGCGCAGCGCCGCCAGGCTGATGTCGAAGGCATCCACCGTGAGACCCTGCGCGGCCAGCCACAGCGCGTTCTGCCCCAGGCCACAGGCCAGCTCCAGCGCGCGCAGACCCGCCCCGCGCGGCGCATAACGCTCCAGCAGCGGGTTCGGCCCGCGCTTGAGCCTGTCAATCGGATCGGCGTAGCGGCGATCCCAGCGCTCCCGGTCAGACTCAGCCATCCGTTCCCTCGGACTGGGCGCGCCCCATGAACACGAGGAGATAGTCGGCGATGTCCGGCACAGCGGCCAGGCTCTCGCGGTCGCCGGGCAGGGCGATCATGCGCGGGTAGCGCGCCTGCATCCGATAAGCGTGGTAAGCGTCGCGCACGTCTTCCCAGGTGGGGAGTCGCCAGTTGGCGGGCAGAGCCAGCGTCTCGGCGATGGCCTGCACGCGCTGCCCGTGCAGGCTGTTCCAGGCATCGCGCCCGCCGCCCATGAGTACCGCCCGCGCGCGCGCCTGCTCCGCGTCCGATTCGCCGCTCTGACCCGCCAGCTTGCCGAACAGACTCTCGCTGAGCCGCTCGAACAGCTTGCCTGCCTGCTGCGGACTGACGCCCTGCTCCCGCGCCACCTCATGCAG
>JAGPFT010000337.1 GCA_018056405.1 Anaerolineae bacterium | reverse complement strand
CGCCGAAGAAGCCGACGAGCAGCAGCTTAGAAGCCTCAACAGCCGCTTCCTGGAACTGCTCAGTGGTTCGTCGTGGAAAGAGCGCGTCGCCCGCACGCGCCGCCAGCTTGAAGAGGCGATCACGCTCCAGGAGCCGGACTCGCTGGTGAGCATCGCGCTCTACATTGACGACCGCGTGGCCGAGGGCCTCAACCTGATTGACCGCTATGTGCACGAAGGGTTGTACAGCCTGGCCCTGGATCAGGCCCATTACATGCTGGAAAGCGCGCCGGACTACCTGCCGATCCACTGGCGCATCGGGCAAATCCTGCTGGAACGCAACAATATTCCCGCGGCCATGACCAAGTACAACCTGGTAGCCGAAACCTACCGGCTGCGCGGCGATACCGAGCGCGCCACGAGCATCCTGCAAGAGGCGCTGAAGATCGCCCCGATGGACACGGCGCTGCACCACAGCCTGATCACCCTGCTCCAGGAAAACGAGCGCTGGGGCGATCTGCTCAGCCAGTACATTGACCTGGCCGACGCCTACTACCAGCTTGCCGACATGGACGCGGCGCGAGCCTCCTATCAGTCGGCCATCCAGCTTGGGCAGCGCCTGGGCGTGCCCGACGAGCAGATCATCCAGATTTTGCACCGGCTGGGCGAGATCGAGGTCAACCGGCTGGACTTGCGCCAGGCCATGCGCACCTACGACCAGATTCGGCGCACCGATCCCAACGACGAGCGCGCGCGCCGCGCCCTGGTAGAACTCAATTACCGGCTGAACGACCCGATCTCTGCCGTGCGCGAGCTGGACGGCTTGCTGCGGCTCTACGCCAAGCAGCAAAAGGCCGGGCAGATCATCCGCGTGCTGGAGGAACTGGTCACGCGCTACCCGAACGACATGGCCCTGCGCTCGCGGTTGGCCGCCGTCTATCGCCAGACGGGCAACGTGCCCAAAGCCGTTGAGCAGCTTGACGCCCTGGCCGAGCTTCAGCTTGAGTCCGGGCTGCACAATGATGCGTTGGTCACCATCCGCCGCATCATCGCCCTCAACCCGGAGCAAGCCCAGGACTACCAGCGTCTGCTGCGCCAGTTGAGCGGCTGAGCGGGTTGCGTCAGGGCGCGGCAGAGCAGCGCCTCTGGCAGTTGCCGGAAGGTCCCCATCTCCCGGCCCCTTCCCCCAGCCAAGCTAGGGGAAGGGAAGAGCTGCCTGTGAATGTCCCCCTCTAGCTCGGCTGGAGGGGGGACGAAGGGGGGAGGCGTTCAGCGAGCATTTTTGACCCTCCCCCGCTGACAGGCCGCTCGTGAATCCGTTGGTGGCGCGCTGCTCTGCCCTCGCCGGGGCAAACTCTCATCTGGCCCTAATCCACGATGGGGCTGGATAGGGTATGGTTGACGCGCTGGCCGTGCCAGACAGAGTGCGGTGAAGGACGGTTGTGGTAGGCCATGAGACTGATCTGGACGCTGGAGAGCTTTCGCTGGAGCGACGTGCCGGACGTGCTTGTTGTGGCGGCGATCATCTTCGTCGTCACGCTGTTCATCCGGGGCACGCAGGCGGTTTCGCTGCTGCGCGGCACGATTGTCGTGGTGCTGGTCATAGCCCTGCTGTCCAGCGTGTTCGAGTGGGTAGCGTTTCGCTGGCTGCTGAACAACCTCGTCACGGCGTCTATCGTGGCGATTCCGGTCGTCTTCCAGCCAGAGCTGCGCCGGGCGCTGGAGCGCGTGGGGCGCACCGGGCTGGGCAATCTCTTCAGCCGTCAGCCCGCCTTCACCGAAGAAGAGCAGATCATTGACGCTATCTGCGCCGCGGCCTCGCGCCTGTCGGAGCGGCGGCACGGCGCGCTGATCGTGCTGGAACGCAACGACGCGCTCGATGAGTTCATCAACACCGGCGTGCCCATGGATTCGCAGATCAGCCCGCAACTTCTGCTGACCGTGTTCTGGCCCAAGACGGAATTGCACGATGGGGCGGTGATCATCCGCCAGGGGCGCGTGGCCAGCGCCGCCTCGGTGCTGCCGCTGTCGTCCGGACGCAACCTGACCGACCGCAAGCTGGGAACTCGTCACCGCGCCGGGCTGGGCATCAGCGAAGTGTCGGATGCGCTGTGTGTGATCGTCTCCGAAGAGACGGGGCGCATTTCGGTAGCCAATCGCGGGCGGATGATCCGCCGGCTGGATGCCAACCGGTTGCGCACCATCCTCAGCGCTTTTTACACCAGCAGCCGCCCACAAGAGACCGCCTGGCCCTGGACGCCGCTGCTGACTCGCGCGCGCGACGAGCTGGCCCGCCTGCGCCAGCATGGCGACTCCGGGCGCGGGCAGCGCGCCGCCTGAGGTGCGGGGCCGCACCAGCCGCGCACAGACGCAGGATGTTGTGATGCAGAGAAACTCGTCTCTCCAGTTCGTAGCGCGTAACCTGGGCTGGGCGCTCCTGTCTGTGTTCCTGGCTTTGGCCATTTGGGTGGCGGCAAAAATGGCCAACAACCCCGTCGAACAGGGCGAGGTGCGCGGGGTGCAGGTGCGCATTGAGCTACCCGAAGGCTACGTGCTGGCCCGCGCGCTGGACACGGCGACCGTCACGGCAGTGGTGCGCGCCGAGCGCAGCCAGTGGGAATTGCTCACCGCCAGCGATATTCTCGTCACGGCTGACCTGCGCAACTTCAAAGAGCCGGGCGAGTACCGCGTCGAACTTCAGGCAGAGGTGGCCTCGCCGCTGCACGCGCGCGTCGTCGCCTTGCGTCCGAGCACGTTTACCCTGAGCATTGATCGCAAAGTCGAAAAGCGCGTCGCCGTTCGGGTGGTGGTGACGCGCGATCCGCCGCTGGGCTACACCTATCCCGCCAACCTGACCTGCGACTACAGCGAAGTGGTGATTCGCGGCAGCGCCGAGCGCGTGAACGAAGTGGCTTACGTCGAAGCGCGGTTGGACCTTGCCGACGAACTGAACCCGGTCACCAAGATAGTCGGCCTGACGCCCGTTCAGGAAGGTGGGCTGCGCGTGCGCGACGTGGAAATGGAGCCATCTTCGGTCACCTGTCTGGTGAACATCCAGCCGCGCGAAGACATCTTCCAGATGCCCGTCCAGCCCAAGATCGTGGGCAACCCGCCGCCCGGCTACAACGTGGTGCGCTACAGCGCCATCGAGCCGGACACGGTGGTGCTGACCGGCGATCTGACGGCCATCCGCGAGATGCCCGGCCTGGTGCGCACAGCCCCCATTGACCTGACCAACCGCACCGAAACCTTCACCACCGAAGTGACGATTGACCTGCCCGCCGGGGTGACAACCGTGCCGGAGAACCAGACCGTCAAAGTGACCATCGTCATCGAGCCGCAGATCAGCACGCGCCAGTTCGAGGAAGTGCCGGTTGAAGTGACGGGCCTCGATCCCACCCAGTATCGCGCCAGTGGCCTGGCCGGGACAGTCACCGTGTTTGTCAGCGGGCCGCTTAACAAGCTGCCCAGCCCCCAGAATCTGCGCGTGATCGTAGACCTGAGCGGGCTGCCCGCCGGCAACCATGAGGTCACGCCCCAAGCGGTGCTGGTCGGCATGGAAGACACGAGCGGCCTGACAGTCACCGTCAGCCCCGACGAGTTGGGCGTGACCATCGAGCCGCTGGCTCCGACGCCCACGCCCACAACGCCGGCCACTGCGCCGGGCACCGGCTGACCGGCGCGGCGGGGGCAGGGCCTCCTAATTTTCAGAATCCCCAATGCATTTTTATGGGGATTTAATTCTGAAGCGCTATCCTGACCATACAGGCACAAAGCCTGTTGCTGTAGTATCACCAGGACAGCGCAAAGACCCGTATGCTCCCTACCCCCATCTGAACCCTTCGCGTCGTGTCCTGTGATACGATCAGGGAAGGAGCTTCCCCGCTCCTTCCCTTTTCTTTTGGCTGCTCGTGGCCGGTTTGCGCTTTTCAGCCGGCAGGAGATGTGAGTGGTACGCCATGAGCCGGCGGAAGGTACCCCGGACTCATGTAAGACTCCGACCCTGGACGGCGCACTAGTACATCAGGGCGGAAATAGGTGTGCGGTTTGGGCCTGATTGACCCCTATCCCCCGGCCCCCTTTCCCCGCAAGCGGAGAAAGGGGGAGCAGACTCAAGTCCCTCCCTGCTGGCGGGGAGGGATTTAGGGTGGGGTAAACCATCGAACAGCTACTGGTGGACTTCCGCCAACATGCGCTAGCCGCCGCGCGCTGCCAACTGAGCCGCCTAGTCAATCGTATAGTAGTCGTAGTGCTCGCCGCCGTAGATGCCATCTGTTTCCACCGGCGCGCTGAACCAGGGCTGGAGCAGCAC
>JAGPFT010000336.1 GCA_018056405.1 Anaerolineae bacterium | reverse complement strand
CTCACCCCTCCATCCCCTCTCCACACGCGGAGAGGGGACGTAACCACACCATGACTCCCCCTCTCCACCACGTGGAGAGGGGGCCGGGGGGTGAGGCTTTCAAACGGCTTCTGGCGCGGACATGAGCATCCGCCTGGTCACGTGCCGAGACAAGGGTGATGGGCAGTTCCAGGTGTCGTCACCGCCAGGGAGTAAAACCTTATGGCCGGATTTCGTCGCATAACCCTCCGTCGTGTGACACTCTGCTGCGCTCGCACCCCGTAGGGGCGTATGGCAATACGCCCCTGCTAACAGCATCGCTGGCGGGGAGGGATTGAGGGGGGTAAACCATCGAACAGCCACTGGTGGACTTCCGCCAACGTGCACTAGCGCCTAATCGAAACGCTCCTCAATCCAGGGCAGAAGCTGCTCGTAGTTGGGAATCCAATAGCCCGCCTTCATCCCGATCAGGTCTTCGCGCTGCAAGACACGCTGCTCCCGGCCCGGCCAGCCGAGCAGCAGCCCCGGCGCGAGGCGCAGCATGTCCCAGGTGCTCAGGTCGGTATCGGTGTGATCCTGGATTGCCCGCCAGACGCGCGGCCAGGTCGTGACGTGCAGGGGATTGGCCAGCTTCTTGATCAGCGCATCTACGATCTGCTGCTGGCGTCCCGCGCGCTGGTACTCGTCATCCTGGTGACGGGTGCGGGCGTATTGCAGCGCCCGTTCGCCGTCCATGTGCTCGCGGCCAGGGTCGAAGCGCACGGTCATCACGCCGCCGTTCGGGGTGGGGTACTCGTAGTCAATGATCAGCTTGGGCACGTCAATGTCCACGCCGCCCACCGCGTCCACCAGGGCCACGAAACCCCCGAAGTCGAGCCGGACGTAGTGCTCGACGCCGACGCCGAAGCTCTGCTGGATGCTGGCCTTGAGCAGCGCCGGGCCAGACCCTTCCGCTTCCTGTTCGCCGAGCATGTTGATTGTGTTGATGCGCTGCTCGCCGTAGCCGGGGACGTTGATGAACACGTCGCGCGGGATGGAGAGCAGGGTCACGCGCAGGCTGCCCGGCGACACGTTGAGCAGCATGATGCTGTCGGTGCGGGTCAGGTAACGCTCGCCGGGGCGTGCGTCCACGCCCAGGATGAGCAGGTCAACCGGCGTCGGCGCGAGGATCAGGCTGAACGCCAGCAAGCCGACCAGGCAGATCAGGGGCGTCAGGCAGCCGAGGGCGCAGAACCAGCGCCGCCGGCGGCGCAACACCCGGCGCACGGGCAGCGTGGGCGGCGCTGTGGGCGTGGGAGTGGGCAGGGTCATCGTGTGGATTTCTCCCTTGGTTTCTCGCCGGCGTACCCGTGTTGCCGCACGGACGGGAGTAAGAACGTCAGGCGCAGCGGGCGGCTCATGGGTGAGACAACCAGAAATGGCATGGTTTTCGTAGGGGCGTATTGCAATACGCCCCAGCCCGGGCGCAGCAAGCAGCGCCTCTCCATCGGGCCACCTTTGATTGCGTTCTCCATCAGCGAGCGTCTAGGAACTGATCCACTGCCGCCAGCGCCTGCGTCACGTCGTGGTAGAAGACCAGGCGCAGGTTAGGGTCGCCGTTGCCTTCGATCATGGCCGAAAGAGGCGTCCCGGCCTGGCACAGGCAGAGCACCGGCCTGCCGGCCTTGTGCAGCGCGTAGGCGATCTCATAGCCCACGCCCAGCGACGGCACCGTGACCTCGGCCACGACCGCATCGCACGCCTCCAGCCACCCCACATCGCGCTGGTAAACCTCGTCCAACGAGTAGCGGCGCTCGTCGCTGAGCACGTCTGGGGCGGCTACGTGCGCGGTGGGGACCGTGTGCCCGTTCTGCTCCAGGTGATTGACCAGGGCGGCGTAGACGGGCTGCAAGCTGCGCCCGCCGCGAATTGACCCACAGAAGTAGACGTTCATGCCGTTCCTCAGAGCCTCACGCAGGGCAATCGCATCAAACGGGCGTTTCGCCTGAGACTTCCGAAGTCTCGCAGACTTCGGAAGTCTGCCGCCGTCGCGCTGCTCCCCGCCAAAGTGCTCCTGGCAGGTTTTGGTGCAATAGCCCTGGGGCCTCAAGACTCCGCCAGCAGCGGGGCGATCATGAACATAGGCACAGCGTACACAGCGCGGCTCCTCCGGTTCGCGGATGGCGCGGGCGCGCAGGCTCCTTTGCAGGAGAGTATACCATCTGCGAGGGGGTGGGTGCGCCAGGTTCTTCGGGAACAGATCGCCCAAACGCCATTCTGATATAGGGCGTATCTCCTTTCTGGGGCAAAAGATCACCGCTGAGGCGCAGAGAGCGCAGAGAAAAGAGAGTGGGGAGAGGGTGAGGGGGAACAATAACTTCGCAAAGGGTCTCTCCGTTCTTCTCCGCGTCCTCTGCGCCTCTGCGCTTCAGGAATCTCGCCTCCATCGTAAAAGGCATCCCTCTGATATATTAATGGTTGTGACGTACTATATTTTGGAGTATAATGCGGAACATCTGATGACATCGCTGCCAGGTGAAGCACTCTTTCCCAGGTGTTGCCCGCCAGGGGCCGATCTCCTACTTCCGTCGCCCGTGCCGGACTTCTTACTCGGTGATTGGTCTTGTGCCAGAAAAGGGCCAGAGGTCCTCGATGCACCGAGCAATGCCCGACAAAACCTCTCGTAATCGCATCTACACCGAGCTGCGACGCTCGATCATCATGGGCCATCGCCTGCCGGGTGAACGTCTCGACGTAGAGAAACTGGCCGAAAACTATGGGACGAGCGTCACCCCCATCCGCGATGCGTTGCAGATGCTCAGCGAGGCAGGACTGGTCACTATCAGGCCGCGCTCTGGCTACTTTGTCACCCGTATCACCCTCAAACAACTGCGTGACTTGCTCGAACTACGCGAGATCATCGAGCTGGCCTCCGTCGAGCGCGCCGCAGTGAAAATCACCGACGGGCAGTTGGCGGCGTTGGAGCACGTTCATCGCGGCTACACGGGCGACGACGACGAATCCTATGACCGCTATACCGAGGAGAATCGCCGCTTTCACTGCCTGATTGCCGAGGCGTCTGGCAACATGGAACTGGCTGAGACGCTGGGCCGCCTGCATGACCGGCTGGCGCGTCTGATGGTCATCTGTCGCGCTGGCAAATCTATGGAGATCACTCATGCCCGAATTGTCGAAGCTCTGCGCGCCCATGACGTGGAGGCCGCGCGCCAAGCCCTGTTGAGCGAGCTTATGGCGACGCGCGCCACTATCCTGGAACATCTGATCCAGGAGGAGGGGGAAGCCTGGCATCTCGATATGTAGTTCGTAGCCGGCCAGAGCCGGCAATATCCAAGTGGTACGGCGGAGCCGGCAGCCCGTTTGCCCTTCGCAAGATAGAACGTTCACTACAGATTGAGGAGAGAGTACACGATGCATATCTTGAAAAGGACCCAAAGAAATGTTCATCCGTATGTCCCGGAGATGAAAGAGCTTTACCGGGAGGGCAGGATTAGCCGCCGCGAATTTCTGCGCATGGCGACCCTGCTGGGCGTGTCGGTTGCTGGCGCGGAGTTGATGCTGAGCGACGGCCAGCCGGTCGCCGCAGCGCCTGCCGCAGCGCGCCAGGCCATCAAGCGTGGGGGGACGATGACCATCGCCACCCGTGTCCAGCGCGTGGATCACCCGGCGCGCTACTCGTGGATCGAGGCCGCCAACCAGTTCCGCCAGGTCTGCGAGTACCTGACCCGCACCAACTGGGACAACATCACCGAACCATGGCTGGTCGAACGCTGGGAAGCCAACGAAGACGTGACCGAATGGACGCTCCACGTGCGCCAGGGGATCAAGTTCAACGATGGCGCGGACTTCACGGCGGATGATGTGGTCTTCAACTTCCAGCAGTGGCTCGACCCGGACATCGGCTCTTCGATGCTGGGCCTGATGAGCTATCTGCAGCCGCAGAATGTCGAGAAGGTGGACGATTACACCGTCAAGCTGTACCTGGACACACCCCAGATCGGCGTGCCGGAGCACCTGTTCCACTATCCGGCCCAGATCGTGCCCAAGACCTTCGAGGGCGATCTGGTCCGCCAGCCGGTGGGCACCGGCCCCTTCCTGCTCGAATCGTACACCGAGACCGAGCGGGCGACCTTCGTCCGCCGCGAAGACTACTGGCGCATGGGCGCCGATGGCAGCCCGCTGCCCTACCTGGACAGGCTCGTCTTCGTGGACTTGGGCGAAGACACCGCCGCGCAGATCGCCGCCCTGCAGAGCGGCCAGGTGGACAACATCTTCAACCCGCCGGCGGATGTCTGGCAGGCGGTCAAGGACCTGCCGGGCATCGG
>JAGPFT010000335.1 GCA_018056405.1 Anaerolineae bacterium | reverse complement strand
GTGCGACGTGGCAGCCACTTCTTCGACCAGATCGTGCAGCCGGACGCGCTCCAGGGCCAGGTCCATCTGCCCGGCCTCGATCTTGGCCAGGTCGAGGATGTCATTGACCAGGTTGAGCAGGTGCCGCCCGCTCTCGTGAATGGCGGCCACGTCCTCTTCCATCTCGCCGGTCAGCGAGCCGTCAATGCCATCGAGCAACACTTCCGCATAGCCGATGATCGAGTTGAGCGGCGTGCGTAGCTCGTGGCTCATGCTGGCCAGGAACTCAGTCTTGAGACGGTCTACCTCGCGCAACTGATCGGCCACGTCCACCTGCTCAGCGTACAGCCGCGCGTTCTGCACCGAGACGGCGATCTGCGCGGCGAGCGTGGAATGAATGGCCACGTCTTCGTCGCTGAAGCGCCCCACCCGTTCAGACTGCACATCCATCACGCCGATCAGCGTGTCGCCAGCGATGAGCGGCACGGCCATCTCCGAGCGCGTGTCGGGCAGCAGCGGGTTGGGCAGGTAGTCCGGCACCTCCCGCACGTCGTTGACGACGACGCCGGAGCGCGTGCGCGCGGCGCGGACCACCAGGCTGCGCTCGGCGCGCAGCGGGATGGTATGCCCGGCAGCGACCATCTGATCGCCCACCGTGCCCGCGCCGGCGGCCAGCACCAGCGCCTCGTGCACCTCGTCGAGCAGGTAGATGTGTACGTGGTACAGGTCAAAGTGCTCTTTGGTCAGGTTGGCGACGGTGCGCAGCAGGGAATCGGGATCAAGCGAGGTCGAGGCAGTGGCACTCACTTCGGCCACCGTTTCTAGCTCGCTGGCGCGGCGCTCGCTTTCGTCAAAGGCGCGGTATTGCTCCAGCGCGGAGGCCAGGCGCGCGGCCACGTCTTCGATCAGGCGCTGCTCGTCGGGCGTCCAGGCACGCTCTTTTTCTTCGCCGATGACGATGCGCCCAATGGTCTGATCGCGCAGCTTGACCGGCTGGACGAGCACGCGATCGCGCCCGTTGTCGGGCAGATCGGCCTCCAGCGAGTCTCTATCCAGCGGGCGCACGCGCTGCAAGTCGTAGTGCACGCCGACGCGCCCGCCCTCCGACAGGCGGCCCAGGTAGCCTTCCCAGGCGGCGCTGATCAGGCGGCGGTTGATGGCGTCGGCGCGATCCACTGCCCGGAGCGTCTCGTCGTAGGCGCGCGCGCCCAGCAGCGCCGAGGCAAGCTGGCTGGCCATTGTCTCGAACACGGGCAGGTTGTCTTCGCGGAAGGTGCCAGGACGATCCGCCTGCATGTCCAGCACGCCGATCACTTCGTCGCCAGCGACGAGCGGGATGGCCACTTCGGAGCGCGTGTCGGGCAGCAGGGGGTTGGGCAGGTGCACGCCGCTGGTCTCTGTATCGGGCACCAGGACGGGTCGCCGCGTGCGGGCGGCGCGGGTGACGATGGCCGTCGCGCTCAGGTCCAGGCGGTGACGGCGCGCCAGCAACGCCCGACCCACCTCGCCCGTGCCCGCTTCGAGCACTGCATGACGCCCCACGTCGTCAATCAAGTAAACCTGCACGTAGTACAAGTCGAACTGCTCGCGGATGTACTCTACCACGCTGGGGATCAAGTCCTCCGACTGGATCAGGCCAGTGGCAAGCTGGCCCACTTGCAGCGTCTGGAAGAGGTTGCGCGTGCGGTCGGCCACGCGCTGCTCCAGCGACTCAACCAGGTCTTGAAGCTGGCTGGCCATGTCGTTGAAGGCACCGGCCAGGATGCCCAACTCGTTGCGGGCGCGCAGCACCACCCGCTGGCTCAGGTCGCCGCCGGCGATGCGCGCCGCCGCCTCCGCCAGCGCCGTAATCGGGCCAGAGAAGCGCCTGGCCAGCAGCACGCCCAGGCCCGCCGCGACGACTGCCAGCACCGCCACGAGCGCCATCAGGAACATCTGCGTCTCGCGGAAGGCGGACAGCGCCTCGGCCTCCTCCACTTCGGCGAGCATGGCCGATTGCAACTCCGGCACCCAATGGTACACGCCGAAGACCCTCTGGCCGCGATAGTTCACATACGTCCCGACGCCTTCCTCGCCGGCCAGACCGCGCTCAATGCCCTCGCTGTGATAAGCGCGGGCCAGCGGGTAGCCGGGGAAACGACTTGGCGTGAGCAGGTAGTTGGCCTCGGCGCTGACCAGATAGGTTTCGCCGCTTTCACCCAGGCCGGTGCGCTCGCCCATCACCACGCCCAGGTTGGCGATGTTGAGTCGCCCGGCCAGCACGCCAATCGTCTCACCCTTGTTTGTCAGCGGGCGCGTGAGGATCATGGTCAGTTCGTCGCTGCCCGGCTCGTAGTAGGGCGGCTGGGTGTAGGGCATCTTGAGACTCTCGGCGAAGTACGGTTGGCGGGCGACGATCTTGCCGATCTGCACCGGATTGGACGAAGTGAGGATGTAGCCCGTCTCGTCGTAGAAGAAAAACTCGCTGAAGCTGGGGTGAACGGCCACCGTGTTGCGAAAGACTTCAGCGAAGGTGCGCTGCAACGACGCCGAGCTGCCGATGTCCAGATTCGCCAGCAGCAGAAAACGGCTGTAGCTCAGTTCGTCGGACATCAGCACCGAGAGCAATGACTGGCTATCCGCCAGCCAGCGCGTGATCTCCTGACTTTTCAGCTCGGCCACCGACTCAAGCTGGCTGATCGCCTGGTCGCGGGCCATCGTGCTCACACGGGCCGATGTAGTTACCCCGATGATCGCCGCCGGGATGACGACCAGCAGCACGAAGGTGAGCGCCAGGGTCCAGCGAATCTGCCGCCAGAACGGCAGTCGGGAACCCGTCGCTGCGGCGGGAGCTGAGATGGTTTGTGCGTGTCCAGTCATAAGTTCATACCCCCGTTACGATGGCCCGCTTGCTGTGGCGCGGCCTGTTCCGCCGGGTTAGGCATGTGGCGAGACCCCCCAACCTCACTCCCTGGCCCCTCTCCGTTAACAGAGAGGGGGAAGTTGAGCGAAGCGAAACAGGGGTGAGGTAAACAACTGGCAATCACGATGCCTCCCGGCGATATTACTCTTGAGCGCTCAGGAAATCGAGCGTATAGGCCGCCTCCACGTCCAGCGGCGCGGCCAACAGGCCCAGATCGAGCAGCGTCTGATGCGTGAACGCCCAGTTTTCCTTATCCATCATGCCCGGCTGCCCGCCAGCGGGCACCAGCAACGGGATGGATAACTGCATCCCCAGCAGGTGAACCTGGCGGTCTTCGGCGTAGGGCTGGCCATAGGTGGACTTCAGGAAGTCCTCAACTGCCTGGTCGGGCTGCTCGACGGCCCACTGCGTGCCCTTCAGCGTCGCCTGTAAGAAGGCGCGCGCCATGTCGGGCTGGCTGGCGATCAGGTCTGCGGTGGTGAAAATGACGTTGCTGTAAATGTCAATGCCGTAGTCGCTGACCATGATGAAGTTGGCTTCAGGGTCGCGCTGGCGTACCTGCACGCCCTCGGTCGTCACGAAACCGGCCAGCACCTCCGCCTCGCCCGTGAACAGGGGGTTGCTGGTGAAATCGGTGCGCATCGTCTCCTGGATTTGCGCCCGGTCAATGCCCTGCGCGGCGAGTAGCGCCTCGTAGGCCAGCCCGACGGTGGTGTTGGTGGGCTGTGTCGAGACGCGGCGTCCGATCAAGTCCTGGGGCCGGGCGATGCCGCTCTCAGATAAGGCGATCAGCACCACCGGGCTGCGCTGGTAGATCGCGCCGATAGCGACAATGGGCGCTCCCTCGGCGCGCTTGGTCAGCAGCACGTGCGCGCCAGTCACGCCAAAGTCGGCCTTGCCGTCCAGCACCGCCTGCACCGGATCAATGAACGCGCCATTCTCGTCGAAGCCGCCGCCGTCCAGACGCACCTCCAGGCCGGCGTCGCGGTAGTAGCCCTGCTGCTCGGCGGCGTAGAAACCAATGAACTCCACATTGTGCACCCACGAGAACTGGATGCTGGTCTGGGTGAGGCTGGCGGGTTGCTGCGCGCCGCCAGAGGTCTTGTCGTCATCCTTGTCATCGTCCCCACAGGCGGCCAGCGCAGCGACCCACAAGACGCTGAGAAGAAGCAACCCCACACGGCGAAGTGAATGGACTGACATGGTTTCCCCTTCTGTGCCGGCACCCGCGCGCCCGGCTGACTGGCCCTCATCTGGCCTAGACAGACTCCTCCGATTGTCCGGCGTACCCCTCGGCGTCGTCAGAAGCCAGTCTTAGCTCAATGGCCGTGTGCGGCACGCGCAACGCCTTGCCCAGCTCGCGCGCTGTCGTGTGGATCAGTTCGTCGAGGCTGGTGGCGCGCTGAATCTGCTCGGCGATGATGTTGAGC
>JAGPFT010000334.1 GCA_018056405.1 Anaerolineae bacterium | reverse complement strand
TCTCCATGTATGGAGAGGGGGTGTCGAGGCGCACCAGCGCCGAGACGGGGGTGAGGTAAAGCCAGGAGCTACCCTAGACCGCCGGGGGAGCAAGGAGCCGAGAAATCGGGTTTGGAGTGCATAACAGCCTCTAGAGCCTGCGGCACGCTAACCGCTGCGAGGCGATGTCCATCGCTTCCCAGATGCGCTGGAAGCGAGTCAGCCCGCCCTCGAAGGCGCTTGACTCCCCCTGCACCGCGAACAGCCCACTCTCCTCGATCAGGGCGCGCTTGGCGGTGAAGTAGGCCGCGTGGTCAGTCACAAAGTGGAACAGTCCGCCGGGCAGCAGGACGCGATGAACCTGGCGCAGCAGCGGCTCGCTCAGCAGGTCGTCCTTGCGCTCGTTGGGGGCCAGCTTCGGCGGCGGGAAGAGCAGCAGCACCTCATCAGCAGCGCCGTCCGGCACGATAGGCAGCGCCAGGCGCAGATCGGCGCGCACGATGCGCACGTTGTCCAGGTTGGCCGCGTGCGCGCGGTGAGCCGCGTCCCATACCGACTTGATGTGCCACTCAAAGCCGACGAAGTAGCGGTCGGGTTGCGCCCCCGCCTGTGCCACCAGGAACTCGCCGCGCCCGCATCCGAGGTCGAGCACCAGCGGCGCGCTGACGCCGAAGAGCGTCTCCGCCGAGATGGGCGGCACTGCCTGGGGGCGGTAGTGCAGGTCGCGCCCCTTGTAGACGCGGATGTAGCGCGCTTGAACGTCGTCCGGCGGCTCGCTGGCCCGAAACCGCTGCAACTTGAGCCTGGCCATACGCTCAGCCCGTCTCAGGAGAGTCCACCGTGCCGGGGATCGCCGTGCAGGGAACGGCCCGGCGGAACGTCGCGGGAGATGAACACATACTGCTCGAACGCGGCATTGTCGTTGCTGTCGTAGCCATACGCGGCGCAGAAGTCGAAGTAGGGGCCGAAATGGTAAGTCGCTGTCTGTAGCTCGTATTGCATCAGCCGCGCAGCGACGGACACTTCCAGGTAGCCGCTGCGCGCCCAGGCTGCGTAGACCGGCGCGCGGTCGTAGGGCACGGCGCGGAACTCAGCCTCCCACGCGCCGTCGCGCCCGGTCAGCAGCAGGTATTGCGCCGCCGGGTCGCCGTTGTAGGGCGCACCCACTGCCCCGCTGTTGAGCACCCACCGCCCGCCGACGCGCCGCTCGAAGGTGCGGTGCGTGTGCGCGCCGACGACGACTGGCTCCGGCGCGCCACTCACCGCCGCTAGCAGTTCGTCGTCGGTCATCCAGAAGCCCAGTCCCTCGTTCAGCGCACGCAGACTGCCATGCACGAGGCGGATCGCGGGCAGCCCTGGCAGGGCGATCCGGCGGGAGCGTGGCAGCGCTTCCAGGTAGGCAATGTCGTCGGCAGAAAGCTCATCTTGGGCCAGGCGATGCACGGGCAGCCAGAATGGCGAGGCCCAGTCCTCGCCCGGCGCGCCGTGCCGGCATTTGAGCACGTATTCCTCATGGTTGCCGAAGACGGCCGGCCAGCCAAGCGCGCGCACGCGATCCAGGCACTCTTTGCTTTGCGGCCCGCGATTGACCACATCGCCGTTGACGTACACCCGATCGGGCCGCACCTGATCCAGGTCGTGCAGCACGGCTTCCAGCGCCGGCAGGTTGCCGTGAATATCCGAGACAATGGCAATGCGTACCACGATGCTTCCGCTTCCTCAACGCATTAAGGGGGCGTATTATGGCCAAGTTCGAGGCGGGCTGCAACCCCGCTGATGGGCGGTTTTACCTCACCCCCGCTCGGCGTTCACGCGCCTCGCCTCCCCCTCTCCGTCAACAGAGAGGGGGGAAAGGCCGAGCGGGGGTGAGGTAAACAGGATGCGCGCGCCACCCCCTGACATGCGCCCCACAACAAGACTTCCGAAGCCTGCGCGACTTCGGAAGTCTGTGTCCAAGCGCCTGCCCAGGAGCCGGACGCGCCGGGAAGCGTCACCCGCCGAGCGCGAACCCGCCCAGGATGACCGCGAACACCTCGGCGTACAGCCGGTCGAAGTCCGCGTCAGGCGCTTCGATCCAGAACGTCACATCCTGCCCGCCGATGCCGGCCAGCGTGAAGAACGCCCCGCCTATCTTCACTACGTCGTCATAGACAAAGACGACGACGTGCCACTCGCGCCCGCCGATGTAAAACGGCTCTGAGGCGAGAATCTCCAGGTTTTGCACGCCAGCCTCAAGCTGTGTCACCCAAGACTGGGCGAGAGCAGCGTTCGTCAGGCCGGTCGCTGTCGCTGCCGCCGCCGCGACGAACACAGCCTCGTCCCCGACCGGTCCGTAGAGTGTCCACCCGTCGCTTTGTTCGGGCGTCCAGTTGGCCGGGACGGGGAACGTGACCAGGCCGTTCGCCACTGTCACCGTCTGCCATGCGCTGGTGCCCGCCACCGCACCCACATCGAAGAAGTTGATGCTGCTGACCAGCGCCCGCAACGCCTGCTGCGCCGGAGCGGGATTATTGGCGGGCGCGTCCAGGTCGAACGCATAACCGACGTTCTGGCTCGGCACGTAGATGGCGATCACCACCCCGACGCGCGCCTCCCCATTGTACGTATACGTATAGTCGGTCACATAGGCGGGCAGCCCGCTGATCTCTACCTGGCGCTGCTGCTGGATCGTCAGATCGGTGAGCTGGTTCCAGCTTGCGCGGATGGCCGCGTCCGTCTCCTCGGCGGACGACACGTCCGTGTACGGGTACAGGCTAAGCAGCGTGCCGGTCGCTTCGTCGCCGGTGAACAATCGCTGGCCATCCGGCGTGAAACGCGGACGAATCCAGTTCGATGGATACTGGAAGTTGACGCCATAAGTCAGGTCCGTGTAGCCGCGCAGGGCCGGGTTCAGCCCTTCGTTGCTGACTTCGATGATCGCTTCGCTCAGGTTGTTGACGCCGGCCACGTTCTCGGCCACAAAGCTGATTGCATAGCGGCCCGACGGCGCGGGCACCTTCTCGAAGGTAATGGACTGTGCGTTCATCAGCGTGAGCGTCTCGCCCAGGCTGGTACTGGTCAGTTCGTTGTTCGCGTCCAGCGTCAACCACTGCGGCTGGAACGTGTCGCCGGATGCCACGCTGATCTCGAAGGGCTGGAGATTGCCGCTGGCCGTCTCGTTCAGCCCCCACAACGCGGTAGATTGTCGCCGCGTCAGATCGAAGAGAAGCTGAGCCTGCAACGGCGGATCGCCGCTGGCGGGCGTGTACAGACCGTTGACCAGCGCCTGGTTCGGGTTGTCGCTATTGGGGATCAGCAGCGCGTAGGTAAAGGTCGTCCCGTCGGTGAGCACCGGCACCTCAGCTTCCCAGATAAAGGTGCGCTGCGTCACGCCGTCCGACCAGTCAATGATGTTCGCGCCGCTGGCGGTCGTCGTGCGCGACACAAGATAGTCATAGTCCAGCACGACACGCTCATCCTCGCTCTTGAGGTAGGTCACCGCGTAGTTGACGCGCAGGATGTCTCGCCCGGACACTTCCAACGTCACCACTGCCGGCTGGTAGATGCTTGCCACATCCGGGTACGTGCTGAGGATATTAACGCCCGGCGCGGCCTCAACGGTCGCCGTTGCCGTCCCGTGAAAGACATCGAGGAACTGCACCCAGCGAGTCAGCGCAGCGGGCGTCTCAAGGGGGTAACGCTCGTTGTTCGCGCCCAGTTTGTACGCTTTCCGAGTCATCGGGAAGTAGATTGACACGCCGTTTGACCCGTCCAGCGCGGTCGCGTGATCCTCGTAGATCACGAACTGGCGCACGGCCTGCATGACCCCGGACGCCGACTGAGCGATCTCCGGCACGGGCGCGAGGTCCGCCAGCAGTTCCATGAAACGGTACAGGTCTACAGACGACCAGTAGCCTTGCACCTGCGGGTCGTCAAACCCGCCATACTGGATCGTGTTGTTGCGCGCGTCGGCAATGGCACTGAGCGCGCGCTGCGGGTTGGCCGCGACCGTGTTCACAAAGTCGTTGAGGGCGTTGACTAGCGGCGCACTCTGTCCCAGATCAACCGCCGCCAGGCCGTACACATCCTGATCGCCGACGACTTCGCGCAGGAAGTACATGAAGTAGTTCACCACGTGCTGCCCAAGTTGCCTGCCGTCCATGGCCGGATTGCGCACCAGTTCATCGAGGAACATGTAGAACCATCCCACGCCCGGTTCGTTCTCCTCCGATCCGATCCCGAAGCGGGCAAAGGGAGCAACGGCCTGGAAAACTTCAAGCTGGCCCATGAGACACATATCGAAGCCGACCACCTCGAACTGGCCGATGCCGGTCTCGGTGACGATGCGCTCCAG
>JAGPFT010000333.1 GCA_018056405.1 Anaerolineae bacterium | reverse complement strand
GATGACGCTCTCCAGGCACGCGCGCGTGTCGTCGTAGAGCCGCTGCACGGCCGGCGGCGCATAGCCCAGGCAAAACGTGCGGGTCATGTCGAAGAAATAGCCGCCGCCCGCCTCACGCGGGAAGATATCGAAGACGATGCTCTCCCCCAACCGCATCGGCGCCGTCAGCGTGCCCTTGCTGTGCGGGATGCCGGCGTCGCGGCCGGTGGAGAAGATGAAACCTTCAGGATCTTCCAGGTCTTGTAAGGCAATCTGCCGGCGGATGAAGGCGTGCACCTCGCCGACAGTCAGCGGCGCCCCATCGGCGCGGCGGAGGGTTTCATCCGCGGCGACGGCGTGTTGCTTCAAGAAGCCAAGGGTGGCGTCCACCACCCCGGCGGTGCGACGTCCCGCCTCACAGATACGGGCGACTTCGGCGGCGGATTTGGTGGCGCGCGCCTCATCCAACACCGTGCGACCGAACTCCCCCACGACGGTCACCTCAGGCAAGGCCGCATCCAGCGCGCGCAGCAGGCGATAAGCGGCGCCCTGGTCCTCCATGCCGTAGAACCCGACATTGCCACGCACCCCGAGGTCCTCGAAAATGCACCCGAAGAACGCGACGCGAGCTGCCAGCGCGTCGCCGGCGTGCTCGCGCAGCAGCTGCGAGTAATTGTACCGCGTCTCCAAGATCAGGGGGACTCCGGCGGTCTGCGCTTCCTCGCGCTCCATGGAGCCCACGATCAAGGTCGGCTCGGCGTCCCGCTTTTTGATCCAGATCGCGTGCGAGATCAGCGCCCCATTCAAAAGGTAAATGAGGGGAGGATTTCCACGCACGAGGCCGGTCACGACGATCGCGTCCAGATTGCGTTCCCGCATCAAAGCATCCAGGTCAGTTTTCATAAGACGATCTCCTTCGATAATAGAGAGCAGTGAGAAGAGAGTAGTCACAGCCTCTGCTCGCGAGTTGCGACTCACAACTCACAGGGCAACTGTTCAGCCACTGACTAAAAAACACAAGATTCCCTGGCGATTGCTGAAGATTGAGAATCAACTCTTGCCTCTATCCCCTGGCCCCTCCCCCCGTGCCCTGCGCTGGGGGAAGGGGAACTTTTTTTGTGGGGTTTTGCAGGCGGGCTACGCCCGCCTGCAAAACCCCCTTATTTTTTCTCCCCTCCCCAACGGCGCCTGCGCCGTTGGGGAGGGGACAGGGGGAGGAACAGAGGCTGCAGGTCATAAAGGTTCATCCATCGCCATCCAGTTACCTGGCGCCAGGCTGAACAGTCACACGCAAACTTCAGGCCGCGTGGAGGTCGCCAGGTTCATCCCTCGTTAGCGAGCCGCAACCTCGTGGAAACGTAAGCACACGTGCACGTGTGCACGTGTGCACACGTGCACCTCAGCGCTTGCGAAAGATCGAAATCATCACCCAAAATCCCAATCCCATGGCGATAGCGAATCCAAACCACAGGACGGCCTGAAGGGTGGCGCCCCCCTGCGAGGCAGAAGGCATGATGATGGCAATGCCGATCGTCATCCCGGCGATGATGAGACTGAGCGCCAGGCGGGTTACCATACGATCCAGCCGATCAACACTTCCCTTGTCCAGCCCCAACGGAATCGGCTCGCGGGCATCTATGCGGGCGAGCCAGCGTGAGGCAGCGCGCGGAAGTTCGTCCAGCAAATCCTCCCAGACCAGGCCCTGGCGCAGGAGCTGTTCGGCGTGCCGGCGGTTGGGCAAAATGTCCTTCAGCAGCAGACTGCGGGCCGAGGAACGCGCAAATCCAAAAATGTCAAAATCAGGATCAAGCCGCCGCCCGATGCTTTCCATGATCGAAATGACCTTCGCCAACAACCAGTAGCTTGAGGGCAGTCGCAGCCGATATTGGAAGACAATGGGACGGATCTCGTTGATGACCTCCGCCGCTTTAATGTCGTTGAGGGGGATGCCGGTGTAACGACGTAATAGCGTCTGAATCTCGCGCCCCAGCTGACGGCGGTCCACATCGGCCGGCGCCGCGCCGATATGGATCAGCTGATCCACCACTCCCTCCGCATCCAGCTGCGCGGCCATCGCGTAGAGCCGAATGAGATTGACGCGATCCCCATCGCTGAGGGTGCCCACCATGCCGAAATCCATGGCGCCGATAGCGCCACTTTCCATCACCACCAGGTTGCCCGGGTGCGGGTCGGCATGGAAAAAACCATCTTCCAGAATCTCCTTGACCGACATGCGCGCCGCCTGAGTGGCCAGCTGATGCATGTCAAAACCGGCGGCTTTGAGGGCGGCAATATTGTCAATCTTGATACCGCTGATGCGTTCCAACGTCAGGACGCGCCGGGTCGTGTATTCCCAATGTACTTTGGGGATGTAAATGCCCGGTTCATGGGCAAAAGTCTGGCGGAAACGGTCGGCATTGTGCCCCTCGCGCAGGTAATCGAGCTCCTGATGCAGCGTTTCGGCAAAGTCATCCGCGATGGCCTCGAGGTCGTAATACTCCCCCACGGGCGTGTGATGCTGAACATAGTGGGCCAGGTCCTTGAGGATGGTCAAATCCACCTCGATGGTGGGGACGATGTTGGGACGCTGCACTTTGATCACGACCTGCTGCCCATCCGCGAGGAGCGCGCCGTGCACCTGCGCCAGAGAAGCAGCGGCCATGGGTTGCTGCTCTATCCGTTTGAACACCGCCTCCGGCGCCGCGCCGAGTTCTTCCGCGATCACCTCCCGCATGATGTCCCAGGGCAGCGGCGGGACCTGATCCTGCAGGCGGGCCAGCTCCGCAACATACTCCGGGGGCAACACATCGGGGCGCGTGCTCAGCACCTGTCCGAGCTTGATGAAAGTGGGGCCGAGCTCCTCCAGCGCCTCCCGGAAATGCCCCGGCAGGGACTGCGTCTCAGAAGGGGGATAGCGACGCCAGCGCTGCCGCCAGGTGCGCTCCATGGGCAACATACTGACCATGGAGCCGAACCCATGCCGCACGAAGACGCTCAAGATGTGCCGGTAGCGGCGCAGCTGTCCGATGCGGCGGGTCAAAGGCAGACCGATCACAGCGCCTTCCTATCGCGGAGCAGGAGCTTCGCGGGCTGCGGGATTTCGCCCGCCAGCGCTAACACGGCCAGGCGAAGCCCGCGTAGAGCAGCAAGAGCAGCAGACCCCAAAACAACGCACTGCGCCAAAAGAGATCTCTTGCGAGCAGGACTGAATTGGACGATGGTTGATTTGTTTCAGCTGATGTCGTCATGGCAATCGTGTACGTAGATGAAAAAGAGTTTGGGAATTTCGCTGCCCGGTTTACGGCGATGAGGGTTGCCCCGGGCTCCAGGGCGCGACCTCCAGGTCAAACGCAGCATTCAGCGTCGGGAGCAACTCGGCCAGGAGCGCCGCACGCTCACTCGAATCAACGCCCTGCAACAACAGCCCCAAGTGGTTCTGGATGAGGGCCTTGAGGAGCTGCGTGCGCTCCTGGGGAGAAAGCGCCGTGATCAGCGTGGGCAACAATGCCTCGGTGAGCTGCAACAATCCTTGTGGATCGGCGTTTTGCAAATACTGGGTAGCAAGCCGCAACTTCAGGTCGCTCACGCTCAAGCCGTCGTGTCGTTTTCAGGGGGTGCGGCAGGCGTCAACTGCGCTTTCAGCGCCTCGATCTCGGCTTTGAGGGCCTCGACGTTACTGACGGTCGCTACATGCATGTCGGTAAGCGCGGCATCGAGTTCCTCGCGGACGAGCTTGCGGAGCGCGCTGCGCTCTTCTTCCCCGCGCTTGACCAGTTCATCGGTGAGATGCGACACCTCGTCGCGGGCAGCATGACCCTCTTTGGCCAGCTCTTCGGCTATCGTTCGCGCTTTCTCATGGGTCAACGCCAACAGACCAATCCCCAACAGCAGGGGGCGCTCCAGATGTTCTTTCATCTCGTCAACCTCCTTTTTGATAAAGACTCGTGAGCAGAGGACGCCAGAGAGACCCCTCCGTGCGCCCCGGCTCATCCCATGAAATGCCACAAGCCTCAGACCCGTCTGTCCTCATTATACACCGGAACCTGTCTAACGGCCAAGCACCCGATAGTGGACAAGCGTCCACAGCACGGTCAGGCCATCCCTCCACGAGATTTTCTTACCCTCTTCAAATTCCCGGCCGGTATACGAGATCGGCACCTCGTAGATGCGATATTTGTGCAGCAGAATTTGCGCCGTGATTTCAGGATCGAAGCCCCACCCTTTGGCCCGCAGGGACAGTTTGTCGGCGACCTCGCGGGTGAAGACCTTGTAGCCCGTCTCCATGTCCGTGAGGATGGTGTTGTAAAGCAGGTTGGTCATAAAGGTGAGGAAACGATTGCCCAGCATGTGCCAGAAGAACATGGC
>JAGPFT010000332.1 GCA_018056405.1 Anaerolineae bacterium | reverse complement strand
GATTTAGGGGTGGGGCTACTATCTCACACGCCATCGCCTTGCCCATCTCAATGATTCTCGTCTGCCTCGCCGCCCCTGAACCATGGTGGAGAGGGGGCAAGCCGAGCGCAGCGAGGCTGGGGGTGAGGTCTGCAAACGCCCCTGAACCCCTCACCGCTCAGCCGCGCACCAGGCGGGGCAGGTCGCGCAGGCTGGGCATGTTGCCCATCAGCAGCGTGTTGACGCGGAAGAGCCGCCCGGCCAGCCAGATGGCGAAGACGACGGCCAGCCCTTGCAGCGCCAGCCCCAGGACAAGCTGGACGAGCGGCACGTCGGTGATGGCGATGCGCATGACCATAGACAGCGCCCCGGTGAACGGGAAGAGCGACAGGATGACGGCCAGCGTGCTGTTCGGCTCCTCGACGAACACGGTCAGGAAGAAGAAGGGGATGGCGGCGGGCAGCGTGACGAGGGTCACCAGGTTCTGGCTGTCGCGCACGGAAGTGCTCAGCGCGCCGATGCCGGCCATCAGGCTGCCGAAGAACAGGAAGCCGAGCACGAAGTACACGGCAAACAGCACCAGCGTCCCCGCGCTCACCGTGATGTCGCCCAACGACTCGATCAGGTTGCCTGCCTGCGCCGCGATAACGACGAAGGTGCCCACCAGCATTGCCACCTGGAGCAGCGAGAGCAGGCCCATCGCCAGAATCTTGCCCAGCAGCAGGGCACCTGGTTGCACGGACGAGAGCATGATCTCGATAATGCACGACTCTTTCTCCTGCACGACGCTCTGCATCAGGTAGCCGCCACCCCAGAAGACGCTCAACATCAGCAGCAGCCCGAAGGCATAGACGAGCAGGAAGTTCTGACCCTCGTTCGTCTGCTCGGCAGCGCCGCTGTCCGTCAGGCGAGTCTCGTTGATCACAGCGGGGTTGCGCAGCCGCAGGTAGAGCGCTTCATAGTCGGGCGCGTCTACAGCGACCAGCAGGCTGCGCAGCAGGAAGTCGCGCATCAGGCTCTCTGTCTCCTGGGCCTTGATGCTCAAGGTACCGACGTAGACGGAGATAGCGCCGGTCTCCACGTAGTCCGGCTCGATGGCGTACAGCGCGTCTATGTCGCCTGCTTCCAACGCTGCCTGTCCGGCGGCCAGCGAGGGGTAGGGCGTGATCACCGAGCGCAGGCAATAGGGCGAGCTGATGCGCTTGATCAGGCGGCTGCGCACCTGATCCAGCGCCTTTTCAGGGTTGAGAGCTTCCAACTCCTTCGCCGATGGCTCGCAAGCGACCTTCGGATAGCTCTCCGGTGGCGGGAACAGGCCGTCCGGCGTCAGGTCTACATAACCGATAGCCTGGCGCTGCTCATTGACTTCGGTGATGGGCGCGGGCGCTTCCTCATCGTCCTCCGTCATGTTGCGGTAGACTTGGTAGCCGAAGAAGGCAACCAGGACGAGGATCGGAATGCCGAAGGTGACGAACAGGTACGCCTTGCGGCGGAACTGTTGGCGCATCTCGTAGCGGAACACTTCAAGCCAGTGAGTCATCGCCGGAACAACCCCTTTCTACGGCGCGCTGCGGGCGCGGCTTCGCCGGCCTCGACGGGCGCGCTGGTCAGCGTCACGCGGCCCTCGCGCAACGCAACCCACAGGGTGCGCGGGGTGAGCGGCTTGCCGTACATGAGCATTCCCAGCCGGAAGACCTTGATCGCCAGCCAGACGACGATCAGCGCCGTGACGATCTGGATGGCCATGCTCAGCCCGATCTGCCAGGTGGGCAGCGTGCCCACGCCGAGGCGCATGGTCAGCCCAATCGCTGCGGTCAGCGGGAAGAGCGACAGAAACACTGGCAGCGGCCCATCCGGGTTGGTGAAGAACGCCGCCGAGAACATGAGCGGCAGCACGATCAGGAAAGTGAAGAAACCGGCGATCTGGCGGCTTTCGGCTTCGGCGGTCACTGCCGCGCCGATGCCCAGCATACTCGCGGAGAAGATCAGGAAGTTGATCAGGAACAACGCGCCGATGAGCACGAGATCGGTGGCCTGGAACGTCGCCCCGGCCAGGAACGAGCGCGCGTCTTCGTTGATCTGCGCGATCAGCACAGCGCTCGCTCCCCACAAGACGACCTGGGTGAGCGCCAGCGCGCCCAGACCCAGCAACTTGCCCACCAGCAGTTCCCCTGGCCGGAGGCTGGTCGCCAGAATCTCCATCAGGCGATTTTCTTTCTCCTCTACCACGCCGCTCATCAAAAACTGGGCGGTGGTGCTGGTCGCCATGAAGTAGATCATGACGAAAATCAAGGGCAGCAGCAGCCGGCCCAGCAGGGCCGCTTCGCTCATCTCCTCGCCGCTGTCCAGGTCGCGCAGGGTGAATTCGGCATCAACCAGGCGCTCAACCGGCACCGGCAGCGTTTCCGGCGCTCGGTAGGCGATCTGGGTGGCCAGGAAGTCTTCGATAGCGTCGAGCAGGGCTTGCGGGACGCTGCGCTGCGTGACCAGAGTCACCTGCCCGGAGAGGACATAGTGCTCTGGGATGACGAAGTAGGCATCAAGCTCGCCGGCGAGGAGCTGCTCGCTGGCGTGTGCTTCCAGCGCGTCGAAGTAGGCGGGCAGCGCGTCTGGCTGGCTGTCGGCAGCGGGCATGGGCAGGTCGGGCTGGGTGACGGGGATGTAGTCTGCCGGGTTTGGCCCCGCCGGCTCCACGATCATGGCCCGGTCCACGTAGCCAACGCGCTGGAACTTGTCCAGGTTGGTCTCGCGCTCGATGCTGAATTGGAAGATCAGGAAGATGGCTACGATCGAGATCAGGGGCACGCCGAAGGCGGTGAACAAAAAGCTCGGTCGCCGGAAGTTATACGTGTATTCCCGGCGCAGCACGAGCCAGACTTTGGAGGTGATCATGGCCTCAGCCTCCATTCGCGCCGTTGGCGCGCCTCGTCCCGACCACTTCGATGAAAATCTCGTTGAGGCTGGGCACGGCCAGCTCGAAACGACGGATGTGATAGGCGTCGCTGACAGCCAGTGCTTCCATGACAGCATCCGGTGTGACGTCCTCGGCCAGGTGCAGGACGATGCCGCGCCCGTTCTCGCCCTTTTCAACCCGCTCGACGCCGGGCAGCGCGGCCCAGTCGCCTTCGCCCTCAACGACGACGGCGTTCTTGGCGAAGCGCTGACGCACGTCGTGCACGTCGCCGTAGAGCACGCGCCGGCCATGATCGATCATCAGCAGGCGGTCGGCCATCTCCTCGATCTGATGCATCTGGTGGGTGGACATGACGATGGTCGTGCCTTCGCGGTTCATTTCGTAGAGCAGGTCTTTGATGAGCTGCGTGTTGACCGGGTCCAGGGCGGAGAACGGCTCGTCAATGATCACCAGGTCGGGGCGGTGCAGCACGGTGGCGATCACCTGCACTTTCTGCTGCATGCCCTTGCTCAATTCGCTGACCTTGCTCTTGGCGTTGGCAGCCAGGTCGGCGTGCTCCAGCAGGTCGAGAGCGCGGGCGCGGGCGTCGGCGCGCGACATACCCTTGAGCTGGCCCAGGTAGACCAGCACGTCGAGCACGGGGACGTTACGGTACAGGCCGCGCTCTTCGGGCATGTAGCCGATGCGCTCTTTCGCCCGGTCGTTGATCGGCGCGCCAAACACCTCGATGCGCCCGGTGTCGGGCTTGAGGATGTCCAGGATCATGCGGATTGTCGTCGTCTTGCCGGCGCCGTTGGGGCCAAGCATGGCGAAGATCTCGCCGCGCCGCACGTCGAACGACAAGTCGTCTACGGCGGTGAAATCGCCGTACTTCTTGGTCACGTTGTGGACGGCAATCGCCGTGCTTTCCGCTTCAACATTCATGGGTACGGCTCCTCGCTCGTGAGATTCTTGGCTCCGCGCCGAACTGGAGCCTATAGTATTATACGTGGCGGATCGCTCTACCGTAACGGGCAATCTGTCATTTTCGGGAAGCGTCAGCCGGATTTCAGCGCGGTGTCAGCCTGACAGCGGGGGGAGGGACGCTCAGAGGCCGTTTGAGAAGTTGCTTCCCCCACTCGAACCCCTCTCCCACAAGGAGTTCAGGGGCAGACAGCAGCGTGAGAAGCATTGAGGGGGCGACCGATCACCCTCACTCCCTGGCCTCGCTACGCCCGGCCTGGAACAGACTTCCGAAGTTTTCAGAAACTTCGGAAGTCTGCCGTTCGAGCGCCGGCACGTGTAGGGGGGGGTTGGCAAACCCGCCCCTACAGGCCTCTCCCCCTCAATCCCCCTCTCCAGCCGAGCTAGAGAGGGGGACTTCGACCGTCCGACGCGGCGCTTTTCCCCCTCTCTGGCTCTGCCGGGGAGGGGGCCAGGGGGAGGGGCCTTCTGCCGCACCAGACTTCCGAAG